>JADFRU010000004.1:0-17417 GCA_022561115.1 Chloroflexota bacterium
ACCACCTCGAAACCGGCATCGGTGAGCAGCTTGAGCGGCGCCATTGAGCGGCCTGTGACAACGACCTTGAGGGTCATGAAGGGTCTCCGTTGATGAATGTGGTGAAGGACGAGGGGCAGCCGGACCGGCAGAGCCGCAAGTATCGCACCTGGATCTACGTTGCACGGTTGACGCGCACCACTGTGGATAACTACCCTCATCAGGTAAAGGCTGTGACGGAGACGAGTAGTTCCGGTCATCCTGCTGAGCGAGCCCCGTACGGTGCGAGGGGGCGCAGGAACACGGAGCGAAAATCCCTCCCGAGCTTCCGGCCGAAAGGCGGCGGCGTGAGACGCCCTGCTGATTAGACCCGGACGGCATGCCGGCCGTTAGAGCGGCGACGGTTTTGGTCCAGATTGCGCGGCGTCGTTTGCCAGGCGCGAGACGTTGTCTAAAGGCCCATCAAACCGGCAGAGCGTCCCGATTTCATCGGGAAATGCAGGGTGGTACCGCGGTATCTCCGTTTTCGGAGCCCGTCCCTCGTTCGGGACGGGCTTTTTGTATTTTGAGAATTCGCAGGCCACCGGGAGCCAGTAAAAGAGATGACAACGACCGAGAAACCAGCCGGCGCCGATGCAGGCGACCGCTTTGAGCCAGTCGCCTCACGGGTCGACTTCGTGGCGCTTGAACACGACACGCTCCGCTGGTGGGACGAAAACGACGTAAGCACGCGGTACCGCGCGAAGAACGAGAAATCGGACAAACGCTTCTCGTTCATGGATGGCCCGATCACCGCCAACAACCCGATGGGCGTCCACCACGCCTGGGGACGGGCCTACAAGGACCTGTTCCTGCGCTTTCGCAACATGCAGGGCTACCGCCAGAGATTCCAGAACGGGTTCGACGGGCAGGGCCTCTGGGTGGAGGTGGAGGTCGAGAAAGAGCTCGGCTTCAAGTCCAAGCACGACATCGAAGACTACGGTATCGACAGGTTCGTCGAGGAGTGCAAGGCGCGCGTTCTGCATTTTGCGGACGTGATAACCGAGCAGTCAAAGCGGCTTGCGATGTGGATGGACTGGGACAACTCGTACCACACGATGTCGGACGAGAACAACTACACGATCTGGCAGTTCCTGAAGCGGTGCCATGAGCGCGGCTGGATCTACGAGGGTCGAGACACCATGCCCTGGTGTCCGCGCTGCGGGACGGGCCTGTCGCAGCACGAGATCGTCACGGAGGGATACCGGGAGATCACCCACAACTCCGTCTTCCTGAAGTTCCCGCTGTTTGACCGTGAGAACGAGAGCCTGCTGGTCTGGACCACCACGCCGTGGACCCTGGCCGCAAACGTGGCCGCGGCGGTTCACCCGGAGCACACCTACCTCAAGGTCAGGAACAACGGTGAGATCCTGTACCTGGGCAAAGAGTTGCTCAAGGTACTGAACGGTGACTACGAAGTACTTGAAGAGTTGCCGGGATCAAAACTGGCAGGGCTTCGCTATCGCGGTCCGTTCGATGAGCTTCCAGCCCAGTCGGAAGCCCGTGAAGTACACCGCGTCCTGGAGTGGGGCGACGTTGGTGATAATGAAGGCACCGGCATCGTCCACATCGCTCCGGGCGCTGGCGCAGAGGACTTCGCGCTTGGCAAGGAGCATGAGCTGCCTGTCATCGCCCCTCTTAACGAGGATGGCGACTACGTTGACGGCTTCGACTGGTTGTCGGGCCGGAACGTCGCCGATGTGAACGATGACATCTTCAAAAGCCTGGAAGAGAAGGGTGTCCTGTACAGCGTCGTGCCGTACACGCACCGCTACCCGGTGTGCTGGCGCTGCAACACTGAGCTCGTGTTCCGCCTGGTTGACGAGTGGTACATCGCGATGGATGACCTGCGTCAGCCGATGAAGGACGCCACCAACCGCATGACCTGGGCGCCGTCGTTCGGGCTGGCCCGCGAGCTGGAATGGCTCGACAACATGCACGACTGGATGATCTCGAAGAAACGCTACTGGGGGCTGGCGCTGCCGATCTTCAAGTGCGAGGGATGCGGCCACGTGGACGTGATCGGCTCCAGGTCAGAGCTGGAGGAGCGCGCCATCGAGGGCTGGGACGAGTTCGAAGGTCACTCGCCGCACCGGCCCTGGCTCGACGCCGTCAAGATCGCCTGTTCCGAGTGTGGCGAAAAGGTGTCGCGCATCCCGGACGTTGGCAACCCCTGGCTTGATGCCGGGATCGTGTCGTTCTCTACCCTCAAGTACAGCACCGATCGGGACTACTGGAACGAGTGGTATCCGATGGACTGGATATCGGAGAGCTTCCCGGGCCAGTTTCGCAACTGGTTCTACTCACTTATCGCCATGAGCGTAGCCCTGGAAAACCGGGAACCGGCGAAGGCCGTCTTTAGCTATGCGTTGATGCGGGACGAGCGTGGCGAGGAGATGCACAAGTCGCGCGGCAACGCGATCTGGTTCGAGGAAGCGGCCGACAAGATGGGCGTGGACACGATGCGATGGCTGTACGCGCGCCAGGACCCGTCCAACAACCTCAATTTTGGGTACGGACATGGGGACGAGGTGCGCCGGCGGTTCCTCATCCCGCTCTGGAACGTGTACTCGTTCTTTGTCACCTACGCCAACCTGGATGACTGGGACCCGGCCTCACCTGATCGAGGCGAGCCTTCCGAGCTGGATCGCTGGCTGCTATCGGAGTTGAACGGGCTGGTGGCGCGGGTCACCGAATATTTCGAGTCGTGGCGGCCTATGGAAGCGATGCGCACGATCGAAGAGTTCATCGACGGTCTGTCGAACTGGTACGTCCGCCGAAGCCGCCGCCGTTTCTGGAGAAGCGAGTCAGACGCCGACAAGCAGGCCGCATACGCGACGCTGCATGAGGCGCTCACGACGTTGTCCCGCTTGCTCGCTCCCGTAACCCCGTTCCTGTCCGAGGCCATGTACCGCAACCTGGTCGCCCGGGTTGATGAGACCGCGCCGGACAGCGTTCATCTGTCCGACTGGCCCGTCGTTGACGAATCGGCGATCGATGCCGACCTGTCGGACTCGGTAAACCTGGCCCGCCGGCTGGCGAGCCTTGGCAGGTCAGCCCGCGCATCGTCCCGGCTCAAGGTCCGGCAGCCGCTCGCAGAGTTGCTGGTGGATGTTCGTACCGACCGGGAGCGGGGATTCCTGCCGCTCATCGAGGAACAGTTGAAAGAGGAATTAAACGTCAAGTTGGTGCGCGACGCGCGGGGGCAGGGCGGATTGTTGAGCATGTCAGTGAAGCCCAACCTGCCGCTGCTTGGACCGAAGTACGGCCGCGACCTGCCGAAGATCAGGCAGGCGCTCGCAGACGCAGACCCGGCGGAACTGGCGGCGGCGTCGGAGCGTGGCGACCAGATATCGCTGGGGGAGTTCACGCTGGAACCGGACGAGATCCTGGTTGAAAAGGCCGGCCTCGAAGGCTATTCAGTGTCTGTCGAGCCGGGATATGCGGTGGGTGTGAAGACGGAGCTGACGCCGGAACTGGAGGCGGAAGGCATCGTGAGGGAGATCGTGCACCAGGTACAGAACCTCCGTAAATCAGCCGGTTTTGAGATCTCTGACCGTATTGAGCTTTACGTTGCCGGGCCGGACGAATTGACCGGCCCGCTGCGCACGCACGAGGCATACGTCCGTGCCGAGACGCTGGCCGACGCCGTCAATTACGAACACCCGCCATCGGCGGCGCACGCGGAGGACTCGGACATAAACGGCATGGCCGCCAGCCTGGGTGTCCGCAAAACGAAGTAGGGCGTGCGGCGAACGAGACATCGTAGGGGCGTACGGCAATACGCCCTCGCCATTTAGCACTTCAACACCTGCCGCAACGGGTTTGTCGCGATGTAATCACGCAACGCGTTGAGTTCCCGATCGTCACGAATGACGCGCTCATAATAGTTCCGTTGCCATACGATCAGGTCTCGCTGGCCGGCCAATTCCCGTATCCGTCGAGTGGCGGCGGCCTTGAAGGCGCGTACCGCCGCCCCGATCGTACGGGACGGCGAATGTAATGCGGGCGTATTGCCATACGCCCCTACGTGTTCAGGAAGCACACCTACGGTCGGCGAAGGGTGAACAAGGTTTTTATTGATCCACAAGATGCCGTGGACGTGGTCGGGCATGATTACGAACGCGTCGGTATCGATTTCAGGGCGAATGTTAGCGGTCCGGGCCCATTCCTCAGCGATGATTCGACCGGGTTCGTTCCGCACAAGTGTTTCCGCAATGAATCGGCCGAATATCGGGCGTCTGTCATGGGCGCACACGGTCACGAAATAGGCTCCGGAACTTCCGTAGTCAAAGCCCTTGAGGCGAATTGAACGCCTGGTGTGCGTATTGGAAGACCGGTGATTACTCGCCCTGGTTGGCATGACTGTATGTTGAACGAACCGGCTACTGGCTCAAAGGACATAATGTCGCCGGAGATCACATCGTCACCCGATGTGGTCCCTTACCCGGCATCCCGGTGCTGGTCGCGGGCCGCGGCCCGCGCCTGGTACGCCTCGGACGGCCCGTCCTGAACACCCTCTATGTGGAACCGGGCCGTCGTTCCGCGACCCGGTGTGGACTCCAACCAGAGATCGCCGCCGTGGAGCCTGACGATTGACCGTGCGATCACCAGTCCCAGCCCGGAACCGGGCTGGTTGAGCACGGTCGAGTTAGTGCCGCGGGAGAACGGTGTAAACAGTGTTTCAAGGTCCCGGGCGGAAATCCCGACCCCGGAATCCACCACCGCCACGCGCAGCTTCGAGCCGTCACGGCCAACTTCGATCCGAACGATCATCCCATCGCCAGAATACTTGCAGGCGTTGCTGATCAGGTTGGACAGTACGGACGACAGCCGCGCCGGGTCGGCATGCAGCCACAGCGGTTCGTCGGGACGGTTCAGCTCTATTTTCTGCCCGCGCGCCGCCAGTAACGCACCGAAACTTTCGCAGAGGTCCCGGATCATCGGGCCCAGATCGAACTCTTCGCGTACCAGTTCGAACGTTTCGGACTCGATCTGAGACACGGCTAGCAGGTTCGCGATCAACCCCTGGAGGCGTTCCCCGTCGTCGGCGATCTGCGCGAGTTGGGCCATCTGCTCCTGGCCCAGGTTTGAGGGTGCGTTTTGCATCAAGAGGTCGGTCAGTAGCTGGACGGATGTTAGCGGTGTGCGCAGTTCATGCACGATCATGCTCATGAACCGGTCCCGTGACGCCGTCAGGTCTTTCAATTCTCGATTCTGCTGATCCAGTCGATGACGAAGTCCCCGCTCCTCGGACAGACGGGACGAATGGTCGACCCCTCTCACGCGCTCAAACACGGCGCCGAGCTGCTCCGCAACGCGCTCAAGTAGATCCGCGTCGCTGGTGGTGAACGCGTCCCGTCGGGAGGCAAACGCATGCATGTACCCGAGCGGCCTGGACAACGGGCCGATCCGGGTGCGGAGAGATGACGGGTATTTATCACGATCATCGTTGCCCGAGGTGTCCGGCCTCGGCTCAAGGTGGTCCAGCCGGTCGGCGAAGAAACGGCTGTCGGCTCCGCCGGGGTCGGGGGCAAATACGAGACTGACCGTATCGGCGTCTGCAGATACTGCCGTCACGACTACGCCGTCACATTCGACAAGCCGCCTGAAGGCTGCCACGGCGCGTTCGGCGACAACTTTCGGCTCCAGGTCCCAGGACGAGGCGAAACCTATCGATGCGATTACTTCGCGTTCACGTCGGTGACGCTCGATCTGGTTCTGCAACCGGCCCCGCGCGATGGCGGCGGAAAGATGTACCGCGACCGCCTCTACTATCGACAGCTCTCGTTGCGAGTAGGCGGCCGCTCCGGTTGAACGGACGACCAGGCTGCCGGCCGGCTCCTCATCGATCACCAGGGGCGCCGCCGCGAATGAACATAGCTTTGCGGCGAGTGCGGCCGCCTGCGCCGGGAATCTCCCGGCCAGTTCTGCCGTAGATTCGTTGCTGACGAACAGCCCGGTCCTGCTGCGCACCACCGCCTCCGTCACCGTCCCGTGAAGCTGGAACTCTGAATTGTCGTTCCAGCCGGGGACCGGCGTCCCGCCGAGGAAGACGCGAAGCCCGGTTTCACCGTCCGGCATAAGGGTGGCGATCTCAACCTGGTCAAACCGGACCATGCTCGCGAGTTCTGCGATCAAGCGGGCATACGGGATATCGACGCCCTGGCAGGACTGGCATATCTGGCCGATGCGCGCCATCGCCTCCCGTTCAGTACCGGAGTCGACGTTCGATGCGTTGGTGGCGAGCCTTAAAACCGGTCCGGTTATGAGGGTAGCGGCCCTCCGAAGCAGATCGACGTCCTCGTCCGAAATCCCCTCGCCGCCCGGGGACCTCACCGACAGGCACGCCGAGACAACGCCGCCCAGTGGCAGCGCGACCGAGGCGAGCGACCGCGTGCCGGCGCCGACGGCGATGGCCTCACCGGGCCATCGCGCCACCAGGGCGTCCGGTGTGGCCCGAGAGCTGGATATTGGGCCGCTCGCGCGCAGCGCAGCCTCCTCGATACTGCCCCCGGCGGGCCGGCTGACGTTCACGGCCCATCCGGCCACCGGGAATCCGCTGACCGCAAGCTCAGAAAGCGCCGTTCCGTTGTCCTCGATCAACGCTACCGCCACGCGTGCGCCGCCGAACCGGTCGCACAGTACGGAGGTCACTTCCTCAAGCGCCAGGAGGGGCTCGGCGCAGTGGTCAATTTCCGCCTCGATCTCGGCGAGGCATCGGGCATTCCTGGAGGCGATCGCTGACCGCTCAAGAAGCAGGAGGGAGTGAACGCGCTCGGCCAGGCGCGGCGCCATCGCTTCCATGCGGCGTATCCCGGTTCGCGCGTCATCGTTCCGCCGCCAGGACCCTGATATCCGCCCGATAGCTCCATCGGGACCGAGCAGCGGTATTGCAGCCGTCTCTTCCGGCGAATTTGTCCGGGACTCCCCCCCGGACCGTTCCGGGGACGTGTGCATATAGCCGTTCGGCCCGGCTCTCCGGTGAAGTTCGAGACGGACCTGCTCCGAGTTCATGTGATTGACGCGAATTACCAGTGAATCCGGGCCCGCCAGGCGCATCACTTCATCCGCCGCAACTGCGGCCAGTGCGTCAAGGTCAGACAGCCCCGCCATGACACGGTCTAGCTCACGGGTGCAATCAAGGTCCACTTTCAGGCGATCAATCTCCCGGTCAGCGCGAATCCTTTCGACACCCCGGCTGAGCCTCCGGGCGCATTCCGAGAGAAAGCGGCGATCCATCTCGTCGATGGCTCCAGCGCCGCGTGGCCGCACAGAGATCGCCCCCACGGGTTCGGCGGCAGAGCCGATCGCCCACTCATGGTCGCCGGACCCGCCGGTTGCCCCTCTCGTGCGTCGCGTCGGCGCATCTCCGCGTATCGCGGCAACTTCCGGTCCCGAGGTGGCGTACGCCGTGGTCGCAGCGGCTTCTACCTGCACGCCGGAGAACCTGTCCAGCCGGTGGATCCTGTCAGCGGTCACCTCAAGCATCGTGATGAGATCGCCTGCCGTCACCGCGACCGCGCTTATCGAGTGCAGCGCGTCGTCCTCGCCGGATGCGCGTGAGGTGTGTTCCCGGTAACGGTCAGCCGCGAGGGCCGCGGCGACGGGCGGGCCGAGCGCGGCGACCGTGTGCAGATCATGGTCTCCGTACGACTCCCATGCCCGGGAGTGCACGCCCATGTAGGCGATCGTCTCTCCTGACCAGCGCAGCGGAACGACGATGACGGACGGAATGGCGTTCGGCACCACAAGTGATTCGCCGGTGCGGGAGACTACCTCGATCGCGGTGCCGGAAAGCGGGATGACCGCTTCCTGGTCAGGGTCGGTGGAGAAGATCACGTACTGCTCGTCACGTTCATGGTCAACCGTGACGATGGCGAGGCGGTCGTAAATCAGGAGACTTGCCAGGACATCCGCGAGTTCCCGGAATACCGTGTCCAGGTCATCTGTATGGGCAACGGTGGCGTTGAAACCCGCCACCATGTCCGCTTGATTCAGTGGCTCCCGGGAGGAGTATTCCCGGGCGGTGACGAGGATCTCGCCCTGATGGTCGGGATCGGATACCGCCTCGGCGTGGATCCTTCGGACTCCCTCCGGCGAGAGCAGGTCAAACTCCAGGAACTGGGGGTTCCCGGTTTCCGCAGCGGCCCGTATCGCGGAGAGTAGATCGTCCGTGGCGGACTCCGGAAGCAGGTCCACAAGCGACATCTGATCGGCAGGCGTGTCCTGATTGCGCGTGTGACCGTCTTCCGGATCGCGAATAACGCGCCCGTTTGCATCAACGCGCAGGATGCGCGTTACCGGTGCGGAGCCGCCTCGCCGTCTCGAACCGTGTCCCGGCGGGCGTTCCTGGCCGTCCTGGATCAATCCAACCCCTGCATAACACGGGTGATTACGACGTCGTGACGTGAAGCCCTGTCACGTGCGCCGACGAGTCACCCCCGCAATAACCTCACCCCTCGTCCGAAAAATCCGGTCGTGGGCGACGCCCGGCGTTACGTTGCACGCCGCGTGCGGTTGCGGCCCGCGCGTAAGGCACGACGGATCGGCCTTCTCGCGGACTGTTGCAGCCTATTTCGAGGGCCGCCCGGGCGACTAGTTAATCCGGTAACGGATATGCCTGAATCGGCCGCCCGCGGTGGGTCTACGCCAGCGCTTCCACCACGCCCGGACCCGGGACGATCTCGCCGATTACTTCAGATGCCAGTGAATCGGCATCACGAAGGCGCGAGATCAGTTCGTCCAGGGAATCATCGGAGACCGAGATCAGCATCCCGCCCGAGGTTTGCGGGTCTGCGTACAGGAACCGGTCAGCGTCCGTGAGCTTCTCGTCCCACGCCACCCCGTCTCCCAGCGACGCCATGTTGCGGTGAGTCCCCCCGGGGACCATTCCGGCATCGATCATCGCGATAGTGCCGGGTAGCACGGGAAGGGAGCTCCGCCAGAGACGTGCGTTCACGCCGCTGGCTTTCACCATACCCATGAGGTGGCCGACGAGGCCGAAACCCGTGACGTCGGTCGCCGAGTGAGCCCCCACAGCGACCATCGCATCGGCAGCGTCCCGGTTGAGCTTTGACATTGACCGGATGGCGGTGGCGAGGTCCTCTGGATCAACGACCTGGGCCTTGCCCGCGGTGGCGATGATCCCGGTGCCAAGCGGCTTGGTCAGAACCAGCTTGTCGCCTACCTTTGCCGCAGCGTTGGTCACCTGCTTGCCGGGGTGGACAAACCCGGTCACGGCCATGCCATATTTTGGTTCATCGTCCAGCACCGTGTGGCCGCCGAGGACAGGGAATCCGGCCTCCGCCGCTTTCGTAGCCCCTCCCTCAAAAATCCTGGCAATTACGTCATGTGACAGCTCTTCAGGGAACGCTGCGATATTCAGGCCCGCGATTGGCCGGCCCCCGACCGCGTAAACATCGCTCACCGCGTTCGCGGCGGCGATGGCTCCGTAGTCGAAAGGGTCGTCGACGATAGGCGGGAAGAAATCAAGCGTCAGAACGAGGGCGATCTCGTCCGTGACGCGGTAGATCGCGGCGTCATCTCCGGTTTCAAACCCGACGAGAACGTTCGGGTCGACCGGCATTATGTTCGGCAGCTGGCGCAGAACCTGCGCCAGGTCAGCTTGACTGTACTTGCCGGCTCAACCGGCGCAGGAGGCCAGGCTGGTCAGCCTGACGTCCGTGGATTGCGACATTCTGGCAGCGATTCCTGATGTGAAGGTAAGGGTCACGGGTAATCACCGTGACTGTATGAGCGGCTTGTCCGGAACGCTGTCCGGGCACTGCCTCGATGGAAGTATAGTCTCGGTACCCGGGATATCGACGCTCAACGTTGACGCCGCTCGCATGCCGTTCCTACCATCTAGCGTGATGAAATACTTCGCGCGCAGGTGAGCGATTCTCACGCCACTCCCGAAGGGACAGCAGCCCGTCTGCGCCGGGGCCTGTAATCGTCCCGTGTTCGGGACTCGCAACGAAAGGCGACCATTGACCGAGATTCCGTACCGGGAAGTGCTACCCATGACCGCCGGGGTGAACGCGGCCGGGCATCTCACCATCGGTGGATGCGATGTTGTAGCGCTCGCTGCCGAGTTCGGCACGCCTCTTTACGTTTATGACGAACACACGATCCGCGCCATGTGCCGTGCGTTCGTGGGTGGGTTCGAGACGGAGTACCCGGATTCACACGTCTCGTATTCGTCCAAGGCTTTCGCTGACCCGACGCTGGCGCGCATCCTTGAGGAGGAGCGCGTGGGCGTTGACGTGGTCACGGGTGGCGAGCTCGCCGTCGCCCGCGCAGCCGGCTTCCCGGCGGACGCAATCAACTTCCACGGCAACAACAAGGGCCGCGTAGAGCTGCAAGAGGCGTTGGATTACGGCATCGGCCTGATCACCGTCGATAGCATGTACGAGATCGATCTGCTGGATGAAGTAGCCCGTGAGAAAGGCGTCACGCAGCAGATACTTCTTCGTGTTTCGCCGAGTATTGACGGCCACACGCACCTGCTTACGAGTACCGGCGTGCTTGACCAGAAATTCGGGTTCCCGATTGAGACCGGTCAGGCCGAGGAGGCTGTCGTCCACGCGCTCGGCAAGTCCAACCTTGATCTTGCCGGCGTCCACTTCCACCTCGGGTCTCCCATCTTCGAGCTTGAACCGTACACACAGGCGATTCCGTACGTTCTGGAGTTCGTGGCCCGGATGCGGGAGCATGGTCTTGAGCAACGGATATTCAGCCCGGGAGGCGGCTTCGCCGTCGGTTACGTTCCCGGCTCTCCCCCGCCGGAGATCTCCGAGTACGCCGCCGCCATTGGCGCTTCCATCCGGGAGGCGTGCGACAGGCTCGGGCTGAGTGAGCCACGTTTGATCGTTGAGCCGGGGCGGGCGATCGTCGGCAGGGCAGGTGTCGCCGTGTATTCAGTGGGCGGGATTAAAGACATCCCCGGAGTACGCAAATACGTCAGTGTTGATGGCGGGATGGGCGACAACATCCGGCCGGCCCTGTACGGGGCGGAATACTCGGTCGTGAAGGCCAACGGGCCCGCCGAACCGGCCACCGATACCGTCACTATCGCAGGCAAGTACTGTGAGTCCGGGGATCTTCTCGTGAAAGACGCTGTACTTCCCACACTTAACCCGGGAGATGTGCTGGTGGTGGCGGCTTCCGGCGCGTACTGCCTGTCGATGGCCAGCAACTACAACATGTCGTTGCGGCCGCCGGTCGTGCTCGTCAACGATGGCGAGGCGCGCCTTATTCGCCGCCGAGAAACCTATGATGACCTGTTGGCCGTGAGCATCACGTGAGCGATAGATGACGACGGCAGATACTGCGCAGGCGGGTTCACGCGCGGGATGGCAAACGATCGGGCACGCTGCTGCGCGCAGGTACCTGCAGCGCTCGCACGAAGCCGACCGGATAGCGCACGCTTACCTGATAACCGGCCCGGAGCAGGTGGGCAAGCGAACGCTGGCGCTGGACCTCGCACGCCTCGTGAACTGCAAACCGGCTCCCGATATGTTCGGCGACGATCCGTCACCGCCGTGTGGCCGGTGCGTCGCATGTGACAGGATCACTCGCGGCGTCCACGCTGACGTGAGTGTGATCAACTCGCATACACCGATCCGCGGCGTGACTTCAGCCACAAAGGAGAGCACGCCTGAGCAGGACGCAACGCGTACGCTCATCAGCATCGCCCATATCCGTGAGATGCAGCACGACATCGCGCTTAACCCGTTTGAGGGCGGCCGGCGGGTCATCATATTTGACGGCGTTGACCGGATGAGTGCAGACGGAGCGGGCTGGAACTCACTGCTCAAAACTCTTGAAGAACCTCCAGTGGGCGTCGTCATAGTGCTCCTGGCGCCCGCGGTAGAGACCCTCCTGGAGACCGTCGTATCCCGATGCCAGGTGATCGAACTACAGACGGTGCCGGCGGCGGAGATCGAAAAGGGTTTGATCGAGCGTGGGGTAGAGACGGAAACGGCTGCGCAGCTGTCTCGCCTGGCCGCGGGACGGCCCGGCCGCGCCTTCGCAGCGCTGGAAGATGAGACCACGCTGGACCGTTACCAGCAGGCCGTACTTCGAGTACTGGTTACGAGCGCCGGTGACATCGAGGAACGATTCCGTTACGCCCGTGAGATGGCCGGCGAGTTCGGGCGTAACCGTGAATCTGTCACACGCGAGCTGGAGCTGTGGGTCTCGATCTGGCGCGATATTCTTCTGCTGAAGCACGAGGTGACGGATTCAGTCGCCAACATCGCCTGGACCCGGGAACTGACCGATATAGCCGCCGCCGTCAGCGTTGACGACGCGTTGCGAGCGATCGAGGCGCTGGATATGGCGGCCGACGGTCTGAGACGCAACGGCATGGCGCGTCTCGTGCTGGAAGTCCTGATGCTTGCACTGCCCCCTATCCCGGCGGAGATCGTAGCGGGGATTCAACTCGGGGACGCGAGCGAAACGGACGCGGACGGACGGGAGGAGCCGTCCTCTTGAGCAATGACGTGATCGGCGTCCGCCTCACCCGTAACGCGCCGGTGCTTTTCGTTGACGGAAACCGGTTGACGCTCGCCCCCGGGGACCTGGTCGTGATCGAGCTGTTCGATGGCGAGACGGAGATAGAAGCTTCCGTGGTGGTCGGCGCCGGTCAGCTTCTGAACACGTCTGCCGGAAAACTCGCCGGACGCGCACTCCGGGCCGTTTGAGTCCGCGCTGAAACCTCGCCGCGGGCTCTCAAGATCCCCGATTATTTCTGAGCGTTCCCGGCGGTCCCAATTTTTCGGGCATTCCGGGTATTTTGGGTATTTCGGGGTCAGTCGCCTCCGGCGACGGCGTAACCGCCGTCTATCTCGGGCTGCGAGTCCAGCCACGGCAGATACGGCCGCCACTTTTCCTGGATGTGTCCGAAATGGAAAAAGGCGTAAGGGTTCGGGCGCGGCGGACGTGGTTCCTGCTGCAGCAGCATGTTGGCTTCGCGCGGCGTGCGACCGGCCTTCCGATGGTTGCAACGGTCACACGCGCTCACGATATTCGTCCACGAGTGTTCGCCGCCGCGCGACCGGGGCATCACGTGGTCCAACGTCAAACGACGGCTCTGTCTGCCGCAGTACTGGCAGGTGTGACGGTCCCGGATGAACACCTCGCGCCGGGAGAGCCGGCGCTGGTGCAGCGGTCGTTTGACCATGTAAAGGAGGCGCAGGATTGAAGGCTCCGGATGCTCTTTGTAGGCGCTCCGGATCACCGCGTCCGTAATCTCAAGGGTTTCCGCTTTGCCGTGGCCAAGCAGCACGAATGCCCGCCGCACGTCGCAGACGTTCAACGGCTGGTAGTTCTGATTCAGCAGCAGAACAGGAGACCGGTCCACGCGCAGTCGTCCTCCCGGGCGCCCCTGCCCCCCTGCCGTGGTGGACTCAGGGCGTTGGCCTGACTCTTGGGTGTCTTCCTCTTCGTACCGTTCGGCCCCCTGTCTGGTACGTCATGCAGGGGGCTGAAGGTCTCTCATGTCAGCCACAACATAGCGCCTCGGACGGCATTGCGCACGCCCGGCGTTGCGGGACAGCTAACTTTCCAGGTCTGCGCCAAGGGTGTCGAGGGCGCTCGCGAACTCACCCGGGATCAGGCCGAGCACATTTGCGGGGATCGCATCGGTAACGTCCAGGACCGTGGGAATCAAGCTTGAGTCGGCCATCCAGCCCCTCAGGGTGCCACGTCCGTATCGCTCAGCCAGCTCCTGGTAGAGCCGTTCCCGGGCGGCGTCCGCAATTCCCTCGACACCTGCGGTGATGTCTATATCCGCGATATTGGCCAGGATAACCTCATCCTGCGGGTAGGCGATGCGCGCCATAGCGGTCACGGCGCCGATAACGAGGATGGATCCGAGCAATGCGCCGACGAGGACGCCGCCAAGTCGGTCAACCCATCCCATGAAGACGATCTTCAGCATCGTACGGATGGCCTTGCCGGCAATCTGGGCGACTATGAATACCGCCAGGAAAATAACGATGTAGCCGATTGCCGTGGTGATCGATTCGTTATCGATATCGTCGGTAAACCGTTCAATCAGTCCGTCCGCGAACTGGGCGCCCACAAGCATCGCCACGTAAACGGCTATGAAGTTCAGCGCTGATTGAACCAGGCCCCACTTCAGTCCGAGAAGCGCTCCGGCCACAAACAATGCCACAAGCACCCAGTCGAATATGGTCATCCAATCCGCTCCTGGTTAGACGTCATCCAGTTCCCGGCTCCTGAAAAAGCGCATCCGTTAAGGCGAACCGGGCGCCGGTGGGACAGTCCCGATTTACGAAGATTAGGCAGATTACCCCTAATTTGATATGTGGCTCTCGTGTAAACGAATACGCGAAAATCCCACTGTCGATCACGTCCCGGGCCGGGAATATAATCGGATGGCGTTCATTACGGGATGCTTACGGAGAACCCGCGATCTCCTGTGACGGGTGGTGACGGTCCCTCCCGGCTTCCGAGCGCGCTATCTGACTGTTCTTTATTTCAACACTCCCCCGGATGATCTTAAGGATCCCGTTTGCCTGCAGATATCGCCCCATGTATCGCGATCGACGGGCCGGTCGGCTCGGGGAAGACCGCGGCCGGGCGGTGTCTCGCGGCCCGGCTGGGTCACACTTTTCTGGACACGGGGGTGATGTACCGGGCGATCACCTATCTGGCGCTTCAGAAGAACGTGCCCGTTGACGATTGGGCTGCCCTGGCGCGGCTCGCATCGAAGGCCGGGATGGAGCTGACCGCCGGCCCGGGTGATGAGTGCAGGGTGATCGTCGGAGGCCGCGATGTCACAGACGAGCTGCGCAGCGCTATCGTGGACCGGAACGTGTCCGCCGTATCGGCCGTTCCCGGGGTGCGCGAAGTCCTGGTGGAACTCCAGCGTGAAATCGCCGCGCGTGGCCAGATTGTTATGGTGGGCCGTGATATAGGGACCGTTGTGCTCTCGGATGCCGGGCTGAAGATCTATCTTGACGCTTCGGCTGATGTCCGGGCGCGCCGTCGCCACGGGCAGTTGATCGAATCTGGATCAGACATGGAATATGAGACGGTACTCGCCGATCTCCGTCGCCGAGACGAGCAGGACTCGTCGCGCGCCGTGGCGCCGCTGCGTGCTGCAAACGACGCCGTGACTCTCCCCACGGACGACCTCGCGCTCGACGAAGTGGTCGACCGGCTTGAGGCGATGGCGCGCAGTGGCGGTAACGGCCGCTAATGTCCTTTCTAATCCATCGGTTCGTCAACTGTGCGTTGCGGGGAACCCTCGCGTTGTTCGCTGACTATTCGGTTGAGGGCAGGGATAACATCCCGGCCGATGGCCCGATAATCGTCGTCGCCAATCATCAGAGCAACACCGACCCTTCGATCCTCGCGGCATCGCTACTACGCAACACCCGGTTCCTCGCTAAAGACTCGATATTTCAAAAGGTAACCCCGCTCGGGCGCTGGTTCCTGCACGCTTACGGCGCCTATCCCCTGCGAAGGGGGGAGATGGACCTGTCTGCGCTCCGCTGGGCCATAAGGGAGCTCAAGCGGCCCACCGCGACGCTCGTTATATTCCCGGAAGGCACCCGAAATCCCGGGGCCATCGGGGAGATACATTCCGGGATCGTCACACTGGCCGCACGGGCTGACACAACGATTCTCCCGGTCGGGATGACGGGTGTGGAGGGGATGCGTTCCTGGGCCCGGCTGTTCAGGCCCAGCGGCACTATCCGCGTGCGTATCGGCCGTCCGTTCCGCTTGAACGTGGACGGGAAGTTGACGAGGATTGAGATCGAGGCGGCCGCGTCTGAGATCATGGGCCGCGTCGCCGCCCTGTTACCGCACAGCTACCGCGGTTATTACGAAGACGCCGCTGAAGGCCCGTTCTCGTTAACGGAGACCATCGAACCTGCCGGTGCGCTTGCCGTCGAGACGGCGGCGTCGCCTCGCACGGAAAACCGCTAATCCGGGAGCAGCCACCCGCTCATGTGCGGAATCATCGCCTATACCGGGTCCAAACCGGTTACGCCAATCCTTGTGTCCGGTCTCAGGACGCTTGAGTACCGTGGTTATGACAGCGCCGGTATAGGGGTCCAGAACGGCAGCGACCGGATCACGGTCACGCGCGCCCTGGGCGTTGATCAACTGGCCGAGGCGGTTGCGGGACAGGCTTCGAACGGAGACGCCGAGCCGACTGTTGGCATCGCACACACGCGCTGGGCTACCCACGGCGGAGTCACCATCGCAAACGCTCACCCCCACACGAGCGCGGACGGCCGCGTGGCGGTGGTTCACAACGGCATCGTCGAAAACTATCTTGAGCTGCGGGACGAGCTTTCGGAGGCCGGTTACCGGTTTGACTCCGAGACCGACAGCGAGGTGATCGCCCACTTGATAGCTCGTTGCCTTGGGGGGGAAGAATCACTTGCGTCCGCCGCGAGGTGCGCCGCCGGGCGCATACAGGGCGCTTCGTCGTTCGTCGTTACCTGTGCGGGTGAGCCCGGGGTGATCGTTGGCGTACGGCTGGGCAATGCCGGCGGGATAGTGGTCGGCATCGGTGACGGCTTTCACCTGCTGGCGAGTGATGTCCTGGCTATCCTGCCGCACACGGATCGTGTGATTTATCTCCGCGCCGGAGAGGTGGTGACGATAAGCCCCGCCGCCACCGGGTTCACGGATCTCAACGGCGTATCGCTTCAACGGCATGCGTTCAAGACCGGCCGTAGCTTTGAGGCTACCGCCATGGGTGAGCATCCGCACTTCATGGCGAAGGAGATCGCCGAGCAGCCGGAAGCGGTGTCGTCAGCGATGCGCAGGCGAGTGGATTTTGAGAACGGGACCGTTGACCTGCCCGAGGTGCCGTTCTCGGATGAGGAGATCCGATCCATCGATCGTGTGATCGTCGTCGGAATGGGAACAAGCCTTCACGCCGGGATGTACGGAGCCCAGATGATCGAGGCGCTTGCCGGGATTCCGGCGCACGCAGAGAACGCCTCCGAGTTCCGGTACCGCTCGACGTCTCTCAACGAACGGACCCTCGTGATATCGGTGACCCAGTCGGGCGAGACCGTGGACACGCTTGCAGCTATGGAGTCAGCGTCCGCGGCCGGAGCGAAGCAGTTAGCGCTCGTCGAGGCGGAGGAGACGCAGGCCACCCTTGTGGCGGACGGGACGCTTTACCTGCGCGCAGGCCAGGAGATAGGGGTCGCATCGACCAAGACGATGATCTGCTCCCTCACCGTTCTCTATCAGCTGGCGGTCTACCTGGGGATTCGCTGTGGCGCCCTGCCGCCGGGCCGGGCGCGTGAGCTGGTGTCTGACCTGTCACGCCTGCCCGGGTTGATCGCAGAGATGATCGACGATGCCGGTGAATGCAGGCGGGTGGCGCTCGAGAG
>JADFRU010000177.1:0-4459 GCA_022561115.1 Chloroflexota bacterium
CGGCCTCGACCTGCCGGGCGAGATGAAGCCGGGGAATGGGGGTCAACCGGGCGTTAGGATGCGACATGAGGGGTCTCCGTTTGCTGGTGGGTTGAACCTTCCACACAGCAAGGACGGAGGCTCCTCACATGTCAACAACCTATGTGGGAACTACACCTAGCAAAGGCGATGGCCGATAACACCGGCCTGGAAAGCGCTCCAACCCTCCCCGCTATCGAGCGCTATAACGGGGTGATGTACGACGCGATCGACTACCGTCACTCGGCGCCGATGCCAGGGACGCGTTCGGAAGAACGGTGATCATCATGTCCGGGTTGTTTGGCATCGTTCGCCCCCTCGACATGATCCCCGCTTACAAGCTCAAGATGGGCGGAAAGCTGCTTCGCGGCAGGACATGCGCTTCCGTCTGGAAACGGCTGATCACGAAATCGCTGGCAGGCGCAGCCGAGAACGGTGTGATATGGGACCTGCTTCCCATCGAGCACAGCGCGGCGTGGGATCATTTGGCGGTGCCGTACAAGACCCGGTTCACCGTCAAGTTTCTCCAGCGAAACGCAGATGGCCAACTGAAGACCGTTAGCCACTGGTCCAAGGCGTTGAAGGGTGCGTTAGTACGTCACCTGGTCCTCAATATCGACTCCTCAGGCACAACTGACCCCGCCCTGGACCTGGTCGCAGGGTTCACGCATCCGGAAGGCTTCAAGTTCCATCCGGCACTAACTTCCGAGACGGACCGGACGACCGAAATCGTATTTCTCAAGGACTAGATCCAGCCTGCACCGTCCCGGCCGCAAGGCCGGTAGACAGGCGGCCGCGATTTGCCGCGTGCGTCCGGGAAAACGACGAACCCATTACGATGGTTCCTCCGGGTCGGCGTAGCCCTGTGCCCGCCCCTGCGCGTTGATCCCGACGCGACCGCTACTTCAGCTCCAGATACTGGACACTGAACAGATCGTCGCCGTCCGTCCACACGCGTCGCGTACTGAACCCTGCAACGCCGGCGATCTTGCCGAACGACTCCACCGTGTACTTGTGCGAGTACTCGGTCAGGATCGACTCCCCGGCCTCGAAATCGAACCTGTGCCCGGCGATCTCCGCACTCTGACGCCGGTCGCTGTGGAGGCGCATCTCGACCCGGGCTTTTTTCTCGTTGTAGGTTGCCCGGTGTGTGAAGCAGGACAGGTTGAAGTTGGCCCCCAGTTCACGGTTCAGGCGGACAAGCAGGTTCAGGTTGAACGCGGCCGTCACGCCCTCACGATCGTTGTACGCGGCGTGCAGGAGGTCCGGGCTTTTTACGAGATCAACACCGATAAGCAGACCGCCGCCCGGTCCAACGCGTTCCGCAATCCCCCGGAGAAGCTCGGCCGCCGCCTCCGGCGTGAAATTTCCGATCGTTGAGCCAGGAAAGTAAACGACGTTGCGGGACGGTTTGATCGATGGCGCAGGTACTTTAAACGGTGCCGTGAAGTCCGCCACGACGGGGTTTATCTCGACCCCGGGATAGCTTCTTTTCAGCGCATCGGTCGAGCGGACGAGATGCTCCCCGGAGATATCGACCGGGACGAACGCGGCAGGCTCCCACAGGTGGTCGAGAAGCGCACGAATCTTCGTGCTGCTACCGGCGCCGTACTCGATCAGCAGGCAACCGGGACCGATCACATCCGCCATCTCAACGGCGTGTTCCGCCATCAACGCATTCTCAACGCGAGTGACGTAATACTCATCAAGTTCACAGATCCGGTCAAAGAGGCCCGAGCCGCGTTCGTCGTAGAACAACTTGCACGGAAGCGTCTTCTCGGGTGCGGACAGACCTGCGATAACTTCGTCGAGATAGTCAGGAAACCGGTCGTTGTGCGTGTCGGTCATAGAAACTGTCGTGGTCAACGTGATCCGATTCCCTGGCTTAATTGGAGGTCTGATGGGCTTCTTTGCTGACGATTCCGGGGCTGGCCGGGCAAATCGTCAGGTCGCGTCCCGGGCTAATCTGAGGCCCGTGAACTGCCAGCGGGCGTCAGCCGGGAAGAAGTTGCGGTACGTCGGCCGGATATGGCTTGCAGAGGTGGCCGCAGACCCGCCCCGGAGGACCATCTGGTCTGACATGAACTTGCCGTTGTACTCGCCGACAGCTCCCGGCGGGATATCGAAACCCGGGTAACCGACATACGGACTGGAGGTCCATTCCCAGACATCACCAAACATCTGATGAAGACGTCCAGACGGAGCATCCGACGCAAGCGCTGTCGGGTGGCAGCGCAGGGTGTCGGCGAAAGTCCCGCCTGCGATATCCGCATCGCGGGACGCAAGCTCCCATTCATCTTCGCCCGGCAGGCGGGCGCCCTTCCATTTGGCGTAAGCATCCGCCTCGTAGTAGCTGACGTGCATGACCGGCTCGTCCGGGTTGACCGGCTGCTCTCCACCGAGCGTGTAGTGGACCCAGCCGCGATCGGTCTTGCGCCAGTACAGCGGCGCGTTCCAGTCTTCACGCCGGATCATGTGCCATCCATTTGAGAGCCAGTTGTCAGGCCGCTCGTACTGGCCTGATTCGATGAACTCGATGAACTCCCCGTTGGTGACCAGCCGGGATGCGATATGGAACGGGTAGACAAAGGTCTTGTGTAGCGGGCCCTCGTTGTCGAAATGGAATCCCTCGCCATCGAACCCCACGTTTATAAGCCCGCCGTCGTAAGGAAGCCACTCGGCCGCAGGCACCCCCACTGGCTCCGGGACCGGACCCAGATCACGAAATACCGGGTCAAGCGGATTGCGTGAGAGCACATGCTTGATATCCGTGAGCAACAACTCCTGGTGCTGTTGCTCATGGTTGATCCCCAGCGTGGTCAGCTCAAGAAGTTTCTCGGGCGATGATTCGCGGCCGGCGCGGTCGATAAGATCGTGCATCTTCTCGTCGGCGAAGTGACGAAAGTCATACACATTCTCGACGGTCGGACGTGAGAGCAAGCCGCGTTCTGCACGCTTCCACTGCTCTCCGATACCGTTGTAGTAAGAGTTGAACAGGTAGTTGTACTTGTCGTTCGGAGAGACGTAGCCGGGAAGCTGGTCCCGGAGGATGAACGCCTCGAAAAACCACGTCGTGTGTCCCAGGTGCCACTTGGTCGGGCTGACGTCTGGCATTGATTGAACGACGTAGTCTTCGGTGACCAGCGTTTCGCACAGCTTCTCGGTGAAGTCGCGAGTCGCCTGGTATCGGTCGTGCAACTCCCCGGGCGTCGACGGGTCCGCGGTCACTGTTGCGCCGAGGTGCTTGTTCGTGGTCATCGGGGGCCTCTAATTTCCGGCTCTCTGCCTGCGGCAACCTCCCGAATCAGGAAAAGCGTCCGCGGTGCGCGGCTGTTCGCCCCGTGCGAACACCGGCCAGTACATACAACCTTCAGATGCGTCCGGCAATTATTGGATTCAGGCCCGCCTTTGGGACCGGGGACCGGCTGGAACGCGGCACAGGTTATAAGTCCGGCATATTCTGCGACGCGTTCGCCAGAAACACAAAGCGGGCGTGACGCTGTGATCTGAAAAGTATCTGCCGGGGAAACAATAATGGACTCCAGACCGCTGGGAACAGGTGGACCACAGGTATCCGTTGTGTGCCTTGGCGCGTGGCCGCTGGGCGGTGGCATGGGCGCCGTTCCAGACGATCAGGCGGTCGCGACCATTCACGCTGCGCTTGACGCCGGGATGACCTTTATCGATACCGCGGAGGGCTACCGTACGAGTGAGTCCGTGATCGGCAAGGCGCTGCGCGGACGGCGGCATGAGGCGTTCCTCGCCACCAAGCTATCCGGTGACCATTCCCCGGAGCACATCGTCAGTGGCATCGAAAACAGCCTGCGATCGCTCGGGACGGACTACGTAGACCTGTACCAGCTTCACTCACCCAGGCCGGAGTGGCCGATCGAGGACACGATGGCCCGGCTGCTGAAATTGCGGGAACAGGGGAAGATCCGGCACATCGGCGTCTCAAACTTCTCTGGAGAGCAGCACCGGGCGGCCGCGAGCCACGGGCCGGTCAGCAGCTCCCAACCGCGTTACAGCATGCTCTTCAGGGAGGCAGAGCAAGAGGTTCTGCCGGCGTGCCTGGAGCTTGGCATCGGCGTGATAGCCCACTCACCACTCGCCAAGGGAATACTGACCGGAAAGTACAGGCCCGGGCACCGGTTCCCCGGCGACGACGAGCGCAGCGACCATTTCGTGTTCCGGGAGGGCGGCCTTGAGCGCGCATGGGAAGTTGTGCCAGCGCTACAGGCCTGGGCGGGCGATCACGGACGCGACATCGTGCAACTGGCGATCGCATGGACGCTGGCCCACCCGGCGATGGCTTCGTGCATCGTCGGGGCGAAGACGCCGGATCAGGTGTTGCACAACGCAAGCGCCTCAGACTGGCGCCTGAACGAGGCGGAGATGGCGGAGCTACGCGAAATCCTGGCGCCCGGTGAGCTTGGAACGA
>JADFRU010000178.1:0-4455 GCA_022561115.1 Chloroflexota bacterium
GCCGTTCTGGAAGGTCGAGTTGCCGTGGCGGCCACACGACCTCAGCGTCAGGCTCGCCGAGTTCCGGGCGGAACTCGCCGAGCGAATCCTCCCTTACGTCCACACGGAAGAGGACCCTCCGTCCATCGTCCGGTGGCTCCGCGAAGAGTATTTCCTGGACGATTCCGGGGCGCGCCAGGCGCTCGGGTATGTCCGCAGACAGCTCAGAGCCGCGGGAGCGATATCTTCAAACCGCACGATCCTCGTCGAGACTTACCAGGACCCCCTCGGCGACCGGCGGATGGTGATCCACTCGCCGTTTGGCGGACGGGTGAACGCGCCGTGGGCGATCGCGCTGGCATCAGCGTTACGTGAACGTACGGGTGTCGAGCCTGAAATGCAGGTCGGGGACGACGGAATCCTGTTACGCGTGCCGGAATCGGATGCGCCGTTGCCGGATGACATCTTGACGAAGATGGACGCGTCGGAGGCGCGGGAACGGGTGCTGGCCGGGCTGGTGGACTCTGCTGTGTTCGGCGCGCGATTCCGGCAGAACGCGTCGCGCGCGCTTCTGCTGCCCGGCCGCGCCGGGGGCAGAAGAACGCCCTTTTACCTGCAACGCCTGCGCGCCCGTGATCTGCTCGCAGTGGCCCGCAACATCCCCGACTTCCCGATCCTCCTGGAGACGTACCGTGACGTGCTGGAAGACGAGATGGACATGCCGGCGCTGGAACGGATCATCGACCGGGTGCAGTCGGGCGAGATCGATGTAAAAACCTTCGCCAGCCAGACGCCGTCCCCGGTCGCCCAGGCGCTGAACTTCGATTTCAACGAGCAGTACATGTACGAGTGGGACGCGCCAAAGGCTGAGCGCTCCCTGCAGGCGCTCCAGCTTGATCGCGCAGCACTCGCCGCCCTGTTCCGTGATCCGGCGTTTGCCGGGCTGCTCCGGCCGGACGCGATCGATGAAGTCGCCGGAGCGGCCGCACACACGCAGGCAGGCTCGCGCGCTCGGTCGCGCGACGAGCTGGCCCAGCTGCTGGAAGAGCTAGGCGATCTCACAACGGACGAGGTGACCGAAAGGTGTGACGGGGACGCGCTCGTGTGGCTCCGGGAGCTTGAGGAGTCCGGCCGGGTTCGCGAGCTGGATGCGCCGGGCGGCGAAAAACGCTGGGTTGCGACCGGGCAGGCGCCGGAGTACGAGGCGGTGTTCGCCGGATCAGGCGATCGCGGGGTCCTGAGATCGGCGCTGAGGGCGTTGCTGGCCCGCAGCGGACCGTTGCGCTTCACGGAGATTCAACGCCGCTACCCGTGGACTGCGGACGATATCCAGACGGTGCTCGATGAGCTGGCGGAAAGCGGGGAGGCGATTGCCGGTTACTTCACGGAGGAGGCCGGCGGCAGCGAAACGCTGGAGTGGGCGGACGAGGCCAACCTGGCACGGATACAGGCCCGCACCCTGAGCCTGATGCGCGCCGAGGTGACCCCGGTATCCCCGGTCAAGTTCCAGGAAAACGTGCTGCGGATGCAGGGCCTCGCCGGGCGCCGCAAGGCCAATGGCACGGCCCGGGCCAAACGTGAAAACGACAGCGTCGAGACCCTGAGACACGCCCTTGAGTCGCTCCGCGGGCTGGCCCTCCCGCCTTCCGACTGGACGAGCCTGGTCCTGCCCGCCCGCGTCGAGCCGTTCTCGCCGGCGGCGCTGGACGACCTGTTTCACGAGGGCGAGTTCACCTGGGTAATTCAGCCTGATTCTCAGGGCTCCACGCTGGTTCGCGTAATGCCGCGTGCGTCCGGGCGCCTGTATCTATCGGACGTAGAGCTGGCCGCGCTTGAGGAGCCGCCCGTCGGCCTGCCGGACCACGTGGCGCGCGTTCACGCATTCCTGTCGGAAGAGGGTGTCGCATCGTCGGCCGATCTGAGGTCAGCGCTCAGCAGCCTGTCCCTGTTGGACCTCCGGGACGCGCTCCGGGACCTCGCCTTCCGGGGCCTGGCGACATCGGACTCGTGGATGGCGCTGATCGGGCTGCTGCCGGACCTGCAGGACCTGCCAGCGCTCCCCGAGTCAAGGCGGGCGGACGCGGGATTCCGAAGCCTGACGCGTCGCGCTACAGGCCGGCGTCGTGGCGCGGGCGCCGGCTCCGGACGCGCCCGGGACGCCGCACGCCGGGTCCGGGAAGCAACGCTTGCGCTGCCGCCGGGCGCACGCTGGTCGCTGACGACGCGCTACGCCGTACTCGGGCCGGAAGCTGACGAAGGGGCGCGTGCCCGCGCAAGGGCGAGCGCGCTCCTGGAGCGGTACGGGGTCGTCAGCCGGCAGTCGATCGAACTGGAAGGACGCGACTGGGCGTGGGGTCCGATCGTCTCAGCGCTGAGCCTGATGGAACTGCGAGGGTCGGCGCGACGCGGTTACTTCGTCGCCGGGCTGCCCGGTTTGCAGTTCGCGCTACCGGGCGCGGTCGAGGACCTGCGCCGGGGCGAGCGCGATACGACAGCAGAGTCCCGAGCGCCGCTGGTAGTTTCGCTACGCGATCCGGCGTACGTGATGGACCGAACCCTGGCCGATGCTATCGAGGAGCCGGAGGCCGCCGCGTTGCTGTCCTCGGCACGCCGGCCCGGGAGTTACATCGTGATGTCCGGCGGCGCGCCGGTGTTGCTGGTGGAGGAAAACGGAGCGCGGATACACGCCTCGGCAGCCCCGGGAACACGCCGTCGCATCCCGGCCGCGCTCAAGGCGTTCCGCGACCGGCGTATGGCGTCAGCGGGTATGCGCGGGCGGATTACGGTGAAAGAGTGGAACGGCGAGCCGGTGCTGGAAAGCTCCGGCCGGAAGCTGCTGGCAGCAGCCGGTTTCCGGGAAGACTTCCCCGCCATGACCTACGACGCCGTGGCGGCGCGCGCGGCGCCGTGAACCAGGTGGACGAACCCCGCGGTCTGACTCTCCATGTGGAGGGGCCGTCCTGCGAAGGCCGGACAGCCCCTCCACCGCGCACTCGTGCAGTGAGCGCGCTAACAGACCTGGAACGTCGTTTTATTGAACCCGGATGGGAATCCGGCCAGGTACACATCGGCCTCGACGGTGTACACGCCGCATCCCATCCGGTTGGCGTTGAGCTTCAATTTGAAGGTCTTGACACCCTTCCTGCCCGTCGTTGTAGTGACAACCTTGGACCAGCCCGTGGGGCTGCTAATCTTCAAGGTCAAATCAGCGCGGACCGCAGGGCTGCCGTCTGGTTCCGTGGTCACGACGGTAATCCTGACGGTGTCCCGGCTGCTGTAAGTTGACCGGTCGGTCTCCACGACCACCTGAATCGGCTCTGGCGCCGGGGCGGGCGGCGGTGGCGCCGACAGCTCTGCGGACGCCGTTCGGGCGTTGTTTACGGAGCTGGAATCGGACAGCCCGTGGCGTGCCGTCAGTGTGTGAACGCCGGGAGCGACGCCTGTTGTGTCCCACGGGTAGCCGAACGAAGTGCCGCTACCTGCGGCGATGCCGGGCAACGCCTGCACGGTGACAACGAAATCGTCGGCCGAGATTTCAGGCGTGCCGTTGTCAGACGTTATCGTCACCTCCACGCCGGAACCGATATCAATCGTTCCGATGTTGTCCACCGTAACTTCCAGAAGTGAAGTGACGCCCACGATTGTGTTCGCAGGTACGGTGAACGCGGCCACCGCAAGGTCCGTGATCGCCATTCCCAGGGTGCTCGACGCTGAAATCGCGTTGTTTGACGGATCATCGTCGGAAACAGACAGCCTCGCCGTCAGAGCGTGGACGCCGGGCGCAACGCCCGTCGTGTTCCACGGATAGCCAAACGAAGTACCGCTACCTGCACCGAGGCCGGGTAACGCCTGCACGGCGACAACGAAATCATCGTCCTGAAGGGTGGGAGTGGTGTTGTCAGACGTGACAACGACCTCAATCCCTGACCCGAAGTCGATTGTGCCGACGTTCTGCACGACGATTTCGAACAACAAAGTGTCGCCGACAAGGATGTTTGCAGGGACGGTGAACCCGGTCACCGCAAGGTCCCGTACCGCCGCTTCGAGAGTGGTCGCGATCAGGGCGATGTCGTTTGCCGGGACATCGTCCAAAATTGAGTGACGCGCCCTGAGGACATGAGTTCCGGCGACCGCGTCTACGGTGTCCCAGATGACGCTGAACGTCGAAAGCTCGCCCGGGGAAAGCGTGTCTGGAAGGGGTTGCACCGCCACCACGAAGTCGTCCGCCGCGGCGTCCGGCGTCGCGTTGTCGGACATGATCGAAACGGTGGCGCCACTTACTGTCCGATTTCCGAGGTTTTCTACGGCGACATCTATCCGCAACGGATCGCCCACGACGGCAGAGGAAAGGGTGATGATAGAGACAATCGCGAGGTCGGTTACCGGGGCTTCGACCATGATGGTGACGAAGCCGTTGTCGTTCGTAGGGTCGATGTCGGCGATCGTGGTCACCTCGGCGCTGATCGAGTGTTGTCC
>JADFRU010000179.1:0-4445 GCA_022561115.1 Chloroflexota bacterium
AAGATCGGCATCGAAGTCCAGCAGAAAGGGTTCGATCACGCGTGGCCCGCTGTCAAACGTCGGGCGGATGCCGATGCTTGTCGCGGCGAGGTAACGGCCCTGGGGGGCGTCTACGTAACAGGCGTATATGCCGTCTGCCGGCAGCGCTCCCTGCGGGTCTGGCGTGATGTTGGCGGTGGGGAATCCCAGATCGCGCCCCCTGCGGTCACCTTCCGTCACGATGCCGGTGATGGTGAACGGCCGGCCCAGCATCTCAGAGACAGACGCCATGTCCCCGGCTGAGAGGGCGGCGCGGACGCTCGTGCTGCGGACCACCTTCCCGTCCGCCATAGCGGGCGATACGACGCGCAGCACGAATCCCAGGTCTTCACTGAGCGCCTTCATACGGGTCTCGTCCCCGCCTCTGTCCCGGCCCACGGCCGCGCCCGGGCCGATCACCAGCCCGGACATCTCCAGCTCGGTCATCAAGATATGGACGAAATCATCAGCGCCGATTTCGCGGATAGAGTCGTCGAAGTCGATCTCGATCACCTGGTCGATACCCTGCGCCGTGATCAGGGATCGGCGTTCCGCCAGCGGGCACAGGTAGGGCACCGGAAGCGCCGGATTCAACAGCGCGCGCGGCGGGTGTCTGAACGTGATCGCCACGCTACGGGCGCCTGTGCTGCGAGCCAGGTCAACGGTGGCGCCCAGCAGACGCACGTGTCCGATATGGACGCCGTCAAACGTTCCGATGGTGACCACCGTCGGGCCGCCGGGGGAGGCTGCCTTGAGCTGGGACTGGAGGCTCATTGTCCTGTCACGCGAGATCAACCGACCGTTTCCAGTGTCCCTGTAGCACGTCCTGGGTAACGTGTCCCGGGTAGCGGTCCCAGGTTGCGCTCAAGCTGGAGGGGAGTGCGAGGACCATTGTGGCGGGGAACACGGGCGTCCAGCCTACACGGCTATCGGCTGTGCGCGCAGGGGAACACGGTTGTCCGCGCCGACCGGCGTTACGCTGCGCACGCCGTCCATGAGGCGTGCGAAGTTTTCAAATGTGACCGACTGCGGCCCGTCCGACATGGCGCGGTCCGGGTTGGGGTGTACCTCTATCAGCAGCCCGTCCGCCCCGGCGGCGATCGACGCCACCCCCAGCGGCAGCACCAGGTGCCACCTGCCGGCGCCATGACTCGGGTCGGTGATGACCGGGAGGTGGCTCAGCCGGTGGATCACCGGGATGGCGGCGATGTCCAGGGTGTTGCGGGTGTAGGTCTCAAAGGTCCGTATCCCGCGCTCGCAGAGGATCACGTTCCGGTTGCCGCCCGCCAGTATGTACTCGGCCGCGTTCAGCCAGTCATCGTAAGAGTTTGCGAAACCGCGCTTGAGCAGTACCGGCGTGTCCAGCTCACCGACGGCATCCAGCAACATGAAGTTCTGTGCGTTACGGGTGCCGATCTGGATGATGTCGGAGTACCGGGCCACCAGATCGACATCCTTTTCAGACATCAACTCCGTGACGATCGGCAACCCGGTCTCGTCGCTCGCCGCCCGCAGCAGCTTGAGGCCTTCTTCCTTCAGGCCCCGGAACGAGTAGGGCGTTGTCCGCGGCTTGAACGCGCCGCCGCGAAGGACCTGCGCCCCGGCGGCCTTTACGGCGATGGCCGTGGACATCAACTGCTCTTCGGACTCTACGGAGCACGGCCCGGCCATCACCACCGGCGGGTTGCCGCCGCCGATCTTTACGCCTTTGACGTTGACCACTGTATCGGTGGGGTGGAACTCGCGGCTGCCGAGTTTGTACGACCGCGTGATTCGGACCACGGCCTCGACGCCCGGCATCGCCTGAAGGCCAGACCGGAGGTCCTCATTGATGCGGTCTCCGACGACCCCGATGACGGTGCGCTCAACGCCCCGGATAAGCTCGGTGTCGTTCTGGGTTTCCGCGACGTGCGCTACGACGGCCTGGATCTGCTCCTCGGTGGCCAGCCGTTCCATTGTGACGATCATCGTTTTTCAACTTCCCGGCGACCTTAGCCGCCCGATATATTGATGCCCCGTGTTCTGCCGGTCGAGACTCAGGCCAGTGCGCCGACCTTTTCGGACAGCGCCTGGTGCGCTTCAAGAAGCAGCTCCTCGGTCGTGCTCCAATCGATGCAAGCGTCGGTGATCGACACGCCATACTCAAGCCCCTCGGGGCCGTTGACCAGCTTCTGGGCGCCGGCGTGAAGGTGGCTCTCCAGCATGATGCCGGCGACGGCGCTGTTGCCGCCCACTCGCTGCTGGATCACGTCACGGAACACGATCGGTTGACGGTTGTGGTCCTTGTTGCTGTTGGCGTGCGAGCAGTCGATGACGAGCCGTTGAGAGAGGCCGGCCGCTTTGAGCAACCCGGTCGCGATCGCGACCGATTCAGCATCGTAGTTCGGGCCTTTGGCGCCGCCCCTGAGGATCAGGTGGCCGCCGCGGTTTCCGATGGTGTGGACCACGCTGGCGCGCCCGTCGCCATCGATCCCGAGAAACGCGTGCGGGGACTGTGCCGCAACCAGGGCGTCGACGGCTATCTGGAGTGTGCCGCCGGTACCGTTCTTGAACCCGATCGGCATGCTCAACCCGCTCGCCATCTGGCGGTGCGTCTGGCTCTCGGTCGTGCGTGCGCCGATGGCGCCCCATGAGACCAGGTCCGCCATGTACTGCGGGGTGAACGGGTCAAGGAACTCGGTTCCGGACGGCAGGCCAAGCTCGGAGACCTGCAACAGGAACTTGCGGGCGCGTCGAAGCCCCGTCGCCACGTCAAAGGTGCCGTTCAGGTTCGGGTCGTTGATCAGCCCCTTCCATCCCACCGTGGTCCGGGGCTTCTCGAAGTAGACGCGCATCACGATCAGGATGCGATCACTGACTCGCCGGGCGAGTTCCGCCAGCTTCCCGGCGTACTCCAGCCCGGCCTGCTCGTCGTGGATGGAGCACGGCCCGACCAGCATTACCATGCGGTCATCCTTCCCGGCGAGGATGTCCTGTATCTCACCCCGGACGCGCGCCACGAGGGCCGCCGATTCCGGCGAGATGGGGAGTTCCGTTGTGTAGTCGTCCGGCGGCGCCAGGCGTTCCATGCGGGCGATGTTGACGTTGGAGGTGGAAGTCATTTCGTTGATAGCTCTTTCGATTTATGTCCCGGGCTGTCCGGTCCAGATGTTCCCAGATGTTCCCGGATGTTCAGGGGGCTGGTAGCGCGTGCGCCGTTGATTGGATGGGGCTTTAGCGGCCTGGATAACGGAACCGTCGATGCTGGTCGGCCGGTCCGGTCCGTCTGGTGGAGTCGTGTTGTGGAGTCATGTGGCCTCTAAATGCGTGATTCCTGGGGGTGCATCCGGCTGGTGGAGCGCGCAATTACGAACGCGCGACCGCCACGGGGCAGCGAGAAAATGAGATTTACGGGCGCCCGGGCGGAAGGTTAGCCGCTATAGGTGTAGGGACGCCCGCTCGTAAACAACGGGACCCGGGCGAAGCGCGCGAACTCACCCCGCACGTTTGACGGTGCGAAGGAGGCGTTCGTGGCGATCACCGGTCTACCGTTCATCTACCTGTACCCGTTCTGGGGTTCGTCTCAGGTCAGTTTGCTCTGCTTCGAGCGCAAGTTTACCGCGTCCCGCAGGTAGATGTGTTTTATCTCCTGCGGACGCCGGTCAGTGTTCCACAGCAGCAGCACCCGGATACAGCGCGGCTGCCCGTGAGGCACATCCATTTCGTGACTGTTAATCAGCGGCACGTGGACCCAGCCCAGCATCCGGGCCGCCACCGCCGGGAACTCGGCAACCAGGTCCCGGGTGGTCGTCAACTGGACCGATGCGAGGTCGTCTTTGTCGATCTCGTTGGCGGTCACGATCTCGTTCAACAGTTCCGTCGTCGCATCGAGGATCGCCTCGCGCGTATCCTCCGTCACGGTCGTCGCACCGCGTACGCCTCTGACTATCATCGTGCTCCCGGTGGTTGTGATGCCGCTGGACAGTGGCGGGCGTTCCTCCCTCAGGATGGACCTGTCGGGACGGACGCCTGCCTGTGTGCGCCGAGCAGTCTAGCCTGTTATCTGGCGCGCGTCGCCGCGGCCAGTTCACGGATGAACGCCCCGGCCCGCGCCGCCGACGTTTCCTCCGGGCCGTCCCCGAGGATGTCCACGAGCGCGCTGCCGACGATGGCCGCGTCAGCGAACTCAGAGACCTGTCGAACGTCCTCCGGAGTGCGAATACCGAACCCGACTGCAACCGGCAGATCGGTGTGCCGCCGGGCCTCTTTCACAAGGCCGCGAACGCGATCGAACGATGTCGATCCGACGCCGGTTACGCCGAGCACTCCGACGCAGTAGATAAACCCGGACCCGTTACGGCACGCCTCTTCGATGCGACGCTCCGGGCTGGTGAGCGCGACGAGTGGAACCAGGCTCAGCCCGTTTTGCCCGGCTGACGCCCGTAGCG
>JADFRU010000180.1:0-4431 GCA_022561115.1 Chloroflexota bacterium
CAGGCGAGGCCGCGTGACCCGGCATCGATAACCGCGCAGATCGGTCCGTCGTGGTCGATCCACGGTTCGATCTCCACCTCGAAAGTCGGTACCGGCGTCAGTCTCAACCCGGCGGCCAGCGCCAGGCCCTGCGCCGTTGCCAGGCCGACGCGCAACGCCGAGAAACTGCCGGGGCCGATGACCACGGCGATGTCGGTCACGTCTGATATCGCAAGGCCGGCGGCGTCCAGTGATTCGTTGATGTTCGGCAACAACTCGACCCCGTGGTTGTGCTGCGAGAACCACGATCGGCTGAACACTTTCCGGTCGCTCATATCTTCCGGGTTGCCGTTTACCGCCACGGCGACAGTCGCATACCGGGTCGAGGTGTCGATCGCCAGCAGGCAGCTCACCGGCTTCTCCGGTCCAGATGCTCCGTCGCAATCCGCATCGCTGCGAGCAGACGGCGAGGCGCTTCGCCCCTGGCGGTTGCGGTGAACAGCCTGTCATCCGGCGCGTCGCCGAACGTGATCTCTATCTCAAGGGCATCGGCCGGGAACTCACCACGCGCCCGTTCCGGCCATTCGACGGCCATGGCCGCATCTCTGGAGAGATAATCGTCCAGTCCCAGCTCCGCAACCTCTTCCGGTCCGGAGAGGCGGTAGAGATCGCAATGGGCGAGCATGAGCCGTCCGGCGTACTCGTTCACCAGTACAAATGTCGGGCTGCGCGTCCCCCCCGGAGCTTCGATCCCCCTCGACATACCCTCCACAAACCGCGTTTTGCCAGCGCCAAGCTCACCGCTGAGCAGCACCACGTCACGCGACTTGAGGGCCTGGCCGACCGACCGGCCGAGTCCCACCGTCTCGGCCTCGGAACGGGTGAGGACGGTCAGCGTCTCGCGGCTCGATTCTTTCTGGGAGTCGTCCCTGGAATGATCCCGGGAACCACTCTGGGAATCGCTCTGGGAATCACTTCTGGCCATGCCCACGGGATCACCCATCCAGATGGTCCCAGCCGCCGGTAGCGATATCCAGGGGTCGGCCGCGCTCGTCGATCACCGTCACCACTCCCGGCTCGCCGTCGACCACCTCTCCGATAACCGACGCACGCACTCCGAGCGACGGCAGCACGGCCGCCATGACCGGTTCAGGCGCTGTGAACAGCAGTTCATAGTCCTCCCCACCGCTCAGCGCGATCTCGGTGTACGAATCGGGGAAGCAGGCCTTGAGCTCATCGCTTACCGGCACCGCCGGCATGCGAATCTTCGCCGCTACACCGCTGGCACGGCACAACTTGCCAAGATCATCGACCAGCCCATCGCTGACATCCATCGCGGCGAGGACGCCCTGCGTCACCAGTCCCACGCCTGCCGCCATGCGCGGAGCAGGCCTGAAATGGGCGCGCTTTAAAGCATCAGCAGCAAGCCCGTCCAACCCGTCCGCCAGAACCCGCACTCCGCCCCCGGAATCGCCGATCGTCCCCGTAACGGCAATCTGATCGCCCACGGACGCTGCATCGCGTCGTAGCAACGCCGCCCCGTCCGCCGCCTGCGTTGTACCCCGGTCAAAGTTCAACTGCGACGCCGCGGTCGGGTAGCCCGCTCCGGCGGTCGTTCCCGTCATTGAGCCCGCCATCAACCGCGCCCTGTTGAACGCAGCGCCTCCAACGGTGACCGCCGCCTCGCCGGTCATCGCGACGGTTATGAACAGGACGGGAGACCGGACGATGTCGCCCCCGGCCACACTTCCCCCGAACTCCCGGGTGATCTCACCGATACCCCTGTAGATCTCTTCCAGGTCAGAGATATCCTCGTCCCCCGTCAGTCCCAGCGTCACGAGCGAGAGCACGGGGCGAGCGCCCATCGAGGCGACGTCGCTCAGGTTGACGGCGATCGATTTCCAGCCCAGGTCGCGCCAGGGGATCTGTCCCGAGTGAAAGTGAACGCCGTCCACCATCGTATCGGTGGTGTAAACGTCCGTGAGCGAGCCGCGCCGAACTACGGCGCAGTCATCGCCTATGCCCAGGACAAGACCAGGAATCCCGCTATCAGCCCCGGACGACTCGGCAAGCGTGCGCGCAAGGATCTCGATCAGGCTGAACTCGCCGAGGGACGACGCCCGCCGGGCCGCGCGTTTATGAACCATCAGAATCCATGTCCCGATTATAGTTTCGCGGACCGCCGGAAACCGATCCCGTACTATCGGCTTTCCGGCCGGTCCCCAGAGCTATTCCCAGAAGTGATTCCCCAGGGTTGATTCCCAGGTTGATTCCGGGAAGTGATTCGCCAGACTGATTCCTGGACGTAATTCTTGGGAATGATTCCAGAGGAGCCGTTCCACATACGGTCGGCAGAACTCTTCACGTAACCAGTCCCATGCGCACACTTCTGCTCTCGGACATACATGCCAACTATCCAGCCCTGAAAGCGGTCCTGGCTGACGCGGACGGAGAGTTTGAGCGCGCATGGGTGCTTGGTGACACGGTCGGCTACGGCGCAGACCCGTCCGATTGCATCGCCGCCGTGCGCGATCTCGATGCGCTGGTGATCTCGGGCAACCACGAACTGGCGGCGATTGGCCGGATTTCAACTGCGGACTTCAACCCGGTCGCCCGCGAGGCCATCGAGTGGACTGCGAACGCCCTCGACGACGACGAGCGTGAATACCTGCAAAGCCTCCCGCCGAAACAGGTCGTTGATCGCTTCACGCTCGTCCACGGCAGCCCGCGCGACCCGGTGTGGGAGTACCTGGGGACGGGCCCGGCGGCGGTGGAGAACCTGGAACACTTCCAGACCCAGGCGTGTGCGGTCGGCCACAGCCATGTGCCGTTCCTTGTCCGGGTGACCGCAGACGGCGTCGCTGGACAGGTCAAACACTCGCCCGGCCAACGGATTTCGCTCGGCGACGATCGGCTTTACCTGAACCCCGGCAGTGTGGGCCAGCCGCGTGACCACGACCCGCGTGCCAGCTACGCCCTTATCGACATCGACGCGTGGGACGTGGAGTTCCGTCGTGTCGAGTACGACCTTGCGCTTGCGCAGGCCCGTATCCGGGAAGCCGGCCTACCGGAGTTCCTCGCTGGACGTTTGTCGATCGGTGTGTAGGTCGTCCGGTGACCGCTGAACGGGTTCCCCGGGCGCCATTGTGGCGTGAGCCGAGAGTGAGCGCGAAGTCCGGTCACGGAAACGTACGTTTTTGCCCGTTCCGGGTAGTCACGGGTAGTTAACGGAACCGGCGGTGGGAGCCATGTCCGGAGCAGCGCATATAATCGGCCCCGCGCTGCCGTTGCAGTCAGACGAATACCACTTTTACAACAAGTCCCCCGGAGTCGTTCCCGATATGCCAAGTATCCATGTCTACATGCACGAAGGCCGAACCGTGGAGCAGAAAAAGGGCCTTGCGGAGGACATCACGGCCGCCATTGTGAAGAACACGGGCGCGCCCGCCGAGGCGACCGAGGTGATCATCCACGACGTGCCGCGGACCAACTGGGCGGTCGCAGGCAAGCTGGCCTCGGAGAGCTAAATTGCCTGACGAGACCGACGTTGTCCGCGCCCTGGACGCTATCGGCGTGCCGTACGAGATCGTTGAGTGCGACCCGGAGTTCGCCGACACCGCCGCATTCTGCGAGAAGTACGGATATCCGCCCGAGCAGTCCGGCAACACGATCCTCGTGGTGTCCAAGCGCGGCGAGAAAAAGTATTCGGCCTGCATCGCCCTTGCCCACACACGCCTGGACGTGAACCACAAGGTGAAGGCGCTGATGGACGTGAAGCGCCTGTCGTTCGCCTCGGCCGAAGAGACCGCCGAGCTGACCGGGATGATGATCGGAGGCGTAACGCCCTTCTGCCTGCCGGACGACCTGCCGATCTACGTAGACGGGCGGATCATGTCTCTCGATTACATAATCCTGGGAGGAGGCAGCCGCTCCGCAAAGGTCAAGATAGACCCGCAGGTCTTCACCCGGATGCCCTCGGTGCAGGTAATAGAGGGCCTGGCCAACTAGGGAGTGGCCTTCAGTGAAGCCAACCCGGACGCCCCAGAGAGCGTCCTGATGCCGAGGCCCCAGATAGCGTCCTGAGGCTCTCGAAGGACCGACCACCGTGTGCCGAGGCCCCAGATAGCGTCCTGAGGCTCTCGAAGGACCGACCACCGTCACCTGTTGACACTGCGCGGACCCCGCTATTGAATTGAACGTCGGCCCTGCAAGGCCGACATCCCTAGTGGTCCGCTAGCTCAATTGGCAGAGCAACTGACTCTTAATCAGTAGGTTCCCGGTTCGAGTCCGGGGCGGATCACCAAAGCTAATCACTCGTAACAAAAGACCCTGGAACATCCGGGATCTTTTTGTGTCATGTGACATTTCATGTGACATATCGGGAAGTTGGATCTGACCGGACCCACTCCCGAGGACAGGTTCAGACACCTCGGACAATGTGATCATTTAATG
>JADFRU010000181.1:0-4419 GCA_022561115.1 Chloroflexota bacterium
GAACACGAACTTCGCCGGGTAGTAGCCGTGCGGGGAAAGGGGGAGGGGCTGGTCGAAGGTCCAGCCGGTAAAGGCGCGTGAGGCGTCCTTGATGTCCTGCTCGCTGTAGTTGCCGACGCCTATCGAGAACAGCTCCAGAAGCTCACGCCCGAAGTTCTCGTTCGGCTCACCGTTGCGGTTCTCGTTGTTGTCCAGCCAGTAGAGCATTGCCGGGTCGCGCGACAGGTCGTTGAGGATCGTTCCAAGATCGCCAAGGCCGTTCCGCCGGAACATCTTGATCTGGTTCTTTGCAGACAGCACGTGCTCGTTCTTGACGAGCCCCGTGGCGAACACGTGGTGCCAGAACAGGGCGATCTTTTCCCGGAGCTGACACTCGGTGTTGATCATCCGGTAGAGCCAGCTGCCGATAAATATGGGCGGACCTTCGCCGTGAATGTAACGCTCCAGGAGGTCATCCTGGATGTCCGCATCCAGATCCGGGTTTAGAAGCGCTTCGACAGTGTCCTCGTAACTACGCTCTGCGTAGTGCTCAAGTTGCTCCCGGGTCGCGCCAAAGCCGGCGCGCCGGTACAGGTGGCCGAGCAGATCGATATCCGTTTTTGGCGGCTGCGCAACGGTAGTCATCGGAATACCTCTCGCGAACTACGTGACTGTCCCGGATGTCCTCTCTCCCGATGGAAGAGGAGCATTCCTTGAGATCGTCGGGGAGATCGTCGGGGGATCGTCGGGTTTGAGGGCGAAGTCCCGTCGTGGGATCGCACCCTTCGCCGGTGTCTTCTAAGGTGGTCACTGAACGTTGGGCGCTGCGTTCGCCGTTTTTTCGCCTCCCGGCGCCCGTGGTTCCCTGGACGGTGATTCCCGGGACCGTGATTCTAGGTTTGACATATGGGAACGGTCAACGCCCGGACTGGTTCTCCTTACGAAGCGCCAATGTATCATCCGGACAGACGTGAGCGGGGAGGACGTGCACGGGCCGCAACCCGTCTCACAATGGAGAGTTCAGATGAAGATACTCAGATTTAATAACAACCGCGTCGGTGTGCTCAAGAACGAGGACACCGTGGTGGATGTGACCGATATCATCGAGGGCAGCGGCTCGATAGGCCCCCAGGCCGTCATGGAAGAGCTTATCGGGAACTTTGACAGCTACGTTGCCCGGATTGAGGGCCTTGCGGTGTCCGAATCCGGAACACCCCTGGGTGACGTGAAGTTGCTTGCGCCCATCCCCAGGCCCAGCCGCGTTCTTGCGGCGTTCTCGAACTACCTGGACACACCTGACCGCATAAGGGAAGACGTCCCGGAGGAGTTTTTCTACAAGGACCCGGACATCGTCGGGCCGGAAGGGTCGATCGAACTTTCAGACCTGCCGGGCGTCGTGGTCCACCAGCCGGAAGCTGAGCTCGCTTACGTCATCCGCAGCGGCGGTAGAAATATCAGCGTGGAAGACGCCCTTGACCACGTTTTCGGCTACGTAGGGTTCTTCGACATCTCGGCGCGAGGGTTGACCCGTCGAACCCAGTTGATCCCGAAAGGCCAGGCGACTTATGCCGTCTGCGGACCCTGGATAGCCACGCGGGACGAAATCCCGGACCCGCACAATGTCCAGATCAAATCGTGGGTGAACGGGGATGCCCGGCAGGACTACAACACTGAACACATGGCGGTCAGGATTCCGCAACAGATCGCCTGGCTCTCTCGATTCATTGACCTGCACCCCGGGGACATCATCGCCACGGGCACCTACCACATCGGCCTGGGTCCGCTGAACGACGGCGACACGGTGGAGATCGAGGTCGAGAGGATCGGTAAGGCCCGGTTCTACGCACACGGCGGCGGCGAGCCGAGGCTTGTCGAGTTCCGGCCCGGGTTCACGGCCGTTGACCGGCCGGCCAGCGGCATGTCCCGGGTCTGATGCTTGCCGGGGATTGTCCCGGGATCTCAGGCCGGGGGATTTCAGATCGCAGGCATCTCAGACCGGGGCCGGATGTCCCGGTTCATGGCCCATTCGGGGTAGTAGTCGTAGATATCGATGTCCGGCAGCGGACGCCCGATGGGCTGGGGCGGCACGCGGAACGGGCCGGGCACGCCGGACATTTCGGTGAATCTGTACTCAAGCCCGACGCGCCGGAGGGTGCGTGTTGAAGGCACGTTGAACGGAGCGACGGTGGCAAGTGGCAGCCGCCCTTGATCCAGTATCCAGGTTCCCGCGGCTGACACCACCGCGCTCCCCAGGCCTGATGTCTTCGCGCCGGGCGCAACGTCGACGCCGATCTCCATGAATGGCTCCCCGCGGTCCTTCACGGTCGCGAGGGCAACGAGTCTCTCGCCCTGGCTCTTCCCGAGCCTGGAGTACACACCGAACGCGGCTGCCGACCCGGCAACACAGTGCCAGAACAGCTCGAAATCGACCTCCGACAACTGGTCCGCCGTCATGGCGACAACGCGGGCATCGGCCGACCCGTTCCACGACTCCCGGTCGGCGAATAGATACCAGTTCGGCCCCCATACTGAGACGCCGTCGGGGATCGTGACGCGGGAAAGCTCGAACGCCCCGAACGTTGTGAACAACAGGTCTGGATGCAGTCCGGCGACGATCCGTTGAAGCGGCTCAACCCATTCCTTACGAGCGACGACGATGCTGCGACCGTCCATGCGCACGGCCCTCAGTCCGGCGTCATCACCGCCCGCCGAGGCAGGCCGGGCGACTACCGGGGATGTTTGATCCCCGGCGGCCTCGAAGAAAACGCCGGATCGCTCTTCTAACCAGTCTCTGATGATCCGCGTGGACAGCATTGACGGTTCGACCTCCACTTTTCGGGCAATCGTCGGGCGTTTCAGGGGCGACGTCGCCTATCGCCGTTTGGTATATTTTGGGGCGTATTTTCAAGTGTATTTTGGACGACTCCGGTCCCACCTGCGGACCGATATCGACGGGCGAGGCCGTTCGAGTCACATTAGAGCCCTCCCGAGAACCCTCCGGCGAGGTCCTGCCGCTTTCGGGTCTCGCCGCCGATCACCGCGCCCTGCGCTAAGGAACCTCATAACATGACGCCTCCGGCCGGCCGGCACTTTCTCCAGATTCCAGGCCCGACTAACGTGCCGGACCGCGTGCTTCGCGCCATCAGCGGGCCGACAATCGACCACCGCGGCCCGGACTTCTCGAAGTTGACGTTCGAGGTCATGGACGGGCTCAAGAAGGTCTTCAAGACCGAGTCAGATGTTCTCGTGTTTCCCGGGTCTGGCACCGGCGCATGGGAGGCTGCGCTGGTCAACACGCTGTCGCCCGGGGACCGCATCCTGATGTTTGAGACGGGGCAGTTCGCAACGCTGTGGTGCGCGATGGCCCAGAAGCTGGGACTGGAGGTCGATTTCATCCCCGGGGACTGGCGTCACGGTGTGGACCCGGCACAGATCGAGGCGCGGCTCGCAGAGGATTCCGGCCACGAGATCAAGGCCGTCGCCGTCGTTCATAACGAGACCTCGACCGGGGTGGCGAGCCGTATTTCAGCCGTGCGCCGGGCTATCGACGATGCGGGTCATCCGGCGCTGCTGCTGGTGGATACGATCTCGTCCCTGGGCTCGATCGACTACCGGCACGACGAGTGGGGCGTCGATGTCACGGTTGGCGGTTCGCAAAAAGGTCTCATGCTCCCGCCGGGACTCGGGTTCAACGCCGTCAGCAAACGTGCGCTGGCGGCGGCAAAAGAGGCCCGGTTGCCACGGTCTTACTGGGACTGGGACGGGATGCTTGAATCCAACCGGCAGGGATTCTTCCCGTACACGCCTGCCACCAACCTCCTGTACGGGCTCCGGGAGGCGCTCCTGATGCTGGAGGAGGAGGGGCTGGACGCCGTGTTCGCGCGGCACGACAGGTTTGCCGCTGCGACCCGTGCCGCCGTGGGCGCGTGGGGCCTTGAGGTCCTCGCACAGGACGAGCGCGAGTACAGCAGCTCGTTGACGGCCATCATCACCCCGGAAGGGCATGATGCCGATAATTTGCGGAAGGTGATACTGGACCGGTTTGACATGTCCCTCGGGACCGGGCTGGGCAAGGTCAAGGGCTGGACGTTCCGCATCGGCCATCTCGGGGACCTGAACGATCTCACTCTCATGGGAACGCTGGCCGGTGTGGAGATGGGGCTGGACATCGCCGGGGTGCCACGTTCCGGGAGCGGCGTTACCGCCGCTATGAAGTTCCTGTCCGGGAGCTAGCCCAGCCGCCCGTCCGGTATTCGGGTATTCGGGACGTGTTACCGGGCTGGCCGAGCCAGATATCGGCCCCGACACGAACGTGTTCGGAGAGCGGGAGACAGGGCCGTCAGAGCCCATTTCAGGATGAATCGGTCGAAGTCCGGGATCTAGGCCCGGCGACGCCGTTCCCTGTCCACCACGCCCAGCGCCGCCGCGTAGATGCCTTCT
>JADFRU010000182.1:0-4414 GCA_022561115.1 Chloroflexota bacterium
AATGGGCGGCTCTGACGGCCGCGTACATTCAGCATGGAGTCACCTGGAGGCGTTTCTGCGACTCGTGTTCGAGGTGCACTCTGCCGACCCGCGACTGGTCCACATGCAGGCGATCCTCGACGGACGCGACTCGCCCAACACCTCATCCATGAACTCCACCGGGACCGGCGAGTCCGCGACCGGCGCGTATATAGAGAGCCTTGAACAACTCCTTGGCCGCTACGGCGCAGAGCGGTCGCTTGCCTGGGTCATCGGACGGAATCAAGCGATGGATCGCGACTATCGCGAGCCAAACGTGCGTGCGGATTTCCTGTCGATGACCGGAGGTGAAACCCGCACCGTCCGCGGTTTCGGCGGCCTGAAGCGCGCCGTGTCCCGTCTCCACCGTGACGGTGTTGTGGATGGAGATATCCCGGCCATCGCCTTGCTCCACGGGGATACGCGCCCGGCCCGGATCAATCCCGGAGACGCGTTCGTAGACCTCAACTACCGTGCGGACCGGCAACGCGCGAAAATTGCTGCGCTCGCCGGCGCGCGCAACTTCCTTGAACGGGAGTCGCGATCACGCGACCGGAACTGGACCTTTGAGTGGATGCCGACAGACCTGGAACTGGACATCTGCGGCATGGCTGACTACCACCCGGAACTCGGGTCCCGGTACGGAGTTAAAGCGGCATTCCCTAACCGCCCGCTCAGGGACAATCTCCTCGCCCTGTTCCCCTCGTTCGCGCCGGACGATCAGTACCTGCTCGTCGGGGAGTCGGTCAAAGAACTGCATATGGGATATTTCATTCGCGGGCGGCGCGAGGCGCCCACCGCGTCCCACTGCGAAATCCGGCACATCTGGCCGTCCTTTGGGGAGCAGGAGGGCGTGGGCAACGACTCTGACGTGTACAAAGTTCCGTCGATGCGCAGCGTGGAGATAACAAACGATCTTGTGGAGGCGATGTCCGGGCGGAGGTTCCCGCTCATATGCGCCAACCTGGCGGGTACGGACATGCTCGGCCACCTGCTGCCACGCCATTTTGAAGCCGCAGTCGCAGCGTACGAAGCGGTGGATGTCGCGGTAGCGCGTATCGTCAGCGTCGCCCGCGATTTCGGATACCACGTCGTGATCACGTCAGACCACGGAAATATCGAGGACGACACGTCCAGTCACTCCGTTAACGACGTCCTGACCACCGTTGTCGCGCCCCGGGGAAGGTTAAAGCCGGCGCGCCGTGAGGCGTTCCAGGCGCGGCTGTTCGATATCTCATGGACCCTCGGGCGGATTCTTGGTGTTGAAGACCAGTTGAAGCGCCACATGGCGAGTACCGGGGATGCGGAGATCGGGGGGCCGGATGTCGGCCGTCCAATCGTTGAACCAGTTTGAATTTCGGCCGGTATATCGGTTTGGAACGCCCGCTTCATGAGTGGATACCCACATGCCCTCAGGGTGTACCACTCACTTGACCCCCATGCTGAGCCTTACGTAGTGTGGTCTATGCGGAACACCGGTACACGGACCGGCGGGCCGGGCGGCCTCATCCTTTGGGGCCGGGAGTTAACGCGGCGGCACCAGAAGTCCGGGCCGGAGGGCATTTGCGAAGTACTGAAAAAATCGACCAGAGGCACCTTGTCGGCAACCGGCCAATGGTCGGCGACGATAACAAAGACACGACCGCTATGAACACTCGCACGGAGTTGGTCGGGCGGATCGCCGCAGGGCTTGCGCACGATTTGAACGGTCCCATCGGCGTCATGCTCGGATTCACGCGACTCGCCCTTGAGAAGCTGGAAGCGGACGATTCCGCCAGCGTGACGGGGATTGTTGAATATCTCAAGATGATCGAGAATGCTGGAGAGAACGCTCGTGATCTCGCAAAAGACATGTGGGACTTCGCCCGGATGACTCCGGGGGAGATCCGCGAATTCGAGTTTGTAGAGTTACTGGAGAAATCAGCGAGACTGGTCGCTCCATCGCTACGCGTGGCCGCCATCGAACCGCCCGTTCCAGGAGAATTACGGGCGCAGACGGTAACGGGCGACAGGGCCATGTGGGCGCACGCGCTGGTCGGCGTGATGATCAACGCACCGACAGCTTTACCGGGCGGGGGAAGTGTTTCCCTGAAACTGGAAAGACATCCAGACGGGACAACACTGGGCCTGGAATTAATCGCATCGCCAAACGAACCCGGGGTCTCCGCAGCGCCACCGGCGCCCGCGCAGGACTGGGTGTGCGGTGACTCCGCGAGGGCCGTGATCGACGGTCTCGGCGGTTCACTGAGATCGTCATCCAGACTGAGCGTCGAGCAATCCGGAATTGAAATTATCATACCCGTAGGCGCGTCCGGCGGAAGGGATTAAAGTTGGTATCGATCCGTACTGGAATTAAATCCGTACCCCGTCTAAGCGAGGAGGAACGCCAGGTGGTTGGCGAGCCTATTCGAGTTCTCATGGTGGATGATCACGAGTTGATGCGTGAAGCCTATGGGACACTTCTAAGCGAAGATCCCGGCATCGAGATCGTCGGCCTGGCAGGCGATGGTCAACAGGGTGTGTCCCTCGCAGCCAAGCTTCAGCCTGATGTCGTAATCATGGATGGCCGGATGCCGCGTATGAACGGCGTGGACGCGGCAAGGATCATTCGTGAAACGCAGCCTGACATCGGGATCGTGCTGCTTTCCGCGTATGACGATGATGATTTCGTCCGTGATTTCCTTGCCGGCGACCCCAAGGGCAAGGCGTATATGTTGAAGCAGTCCCTGACCACGCTGCCCGATCTTATCCAGGCGATCCGGGACGTGGCGGACGGGAAAACCGTGCTCGCACCGCCCATCGTCGCCAAGCTGGCCGGCGCAGGAAACTCACCGGAGAGCGCGTTCCTGGCAGAGTTGACCGAGCGGGAACGCGAGGTCCTGGACTGCATGGCGCGCGGGCTTAACAACGCCGCCATCGCAGAGGAACTGTTCATCCAGCCGAGGACCGTTGAACGGCACATCGGCAGCATCTTCTCCAAGATGCGCCTGCAACAACAGCCTTCGGCGCACGCGAGGGTCAACGCTGTGCTCGCATACCTGGAGGACACAGGCAGGTTGAAGAGCGGCCGGGCGGAGAACTCTGACGCTTTTTAAAGTTACGCCTTCATCGGACGAGGTCTGAAAATACGCCCCCGGTTGATCCGGGGGCGTATCGCGTAACAGACGCCACGGGTACGGCCAGCGCCGGGTACCTTGCCGGGATTGCCTACTGTGCGGTCATGCCGCCGTCGATCACGAGTTCGCTGCCGGTCACGAACCCGGACTCGTCCGATGCGAGGTACAGAATCCCGTAAGCGATATCTTCCGGGACACCCATGCGGCCAAGCGGCGTCCGGGCCACGCGCTCCTCACGCACGCCCGGCTGGGAGTGCAGGCCGTCAGTCATCGGCGTGTCCACGAACCCGGGATGCACGGAGTTGACCCGGATATTTACGTCCGCGTACTGGATTGCAGCGGCCTTTGAGAATGCGCGCACCGCTCCCTTGGAAGCGTGGTATGCAGTTCCGCCCTTGCTGCCCACGTTGCCGTATATGGAAGAAATGTTGATGATCGACCCGCCACCGGCCTTGCGCATTTCGGGGATCGCGTGCTTTGTTCCGAGGAACACACCCCTGGCGTTCACGGCCATGACCGCGTCCCAGCCCTCTACCGTCTGTTGTTCCGTTGGCGGGCGGCCCGGCGCCGATATGCCGGCGTTGTTTACGACGATGTCGAGCTTTCCGAACCGGGCGACAGTCTCAGCCACGACCGCCCGCCACTGATCCTCATCGGTGACATCAAGCTTGATGAAGGCCGCCTCGCCGCCGTCATTGCGGATGTCAGACTCAAGCGCCGGTCCACGCTTATCGTCAACGTCCGCAATCACCACGCTGGCGCCCTCCGCCGCGAACAATCGCGAAGTGGCCTCGCCGATCCCCGATGCGCCCCCGCTGACGATAGCGACTTTGCCTTCCAGTCTCATGGCTGCACCTTCTCTGACCTGAGGCCTGTTTAACCGGCCGGAATGTAACACGGCGTTATTCCAGCCGGCTCATTCCCCCGAACCGCGTTGTACTCTCGTGCAATCAAACCCGTATCAATCTCAACCGTACATTTGCCGGGAGCGCGAGATGCCAGCGAGAACGACTGAGCTGAAGAAATATGAGGTTCAGCCGGAGAAATTACGCTGGATTTGCGATCTGCAACGGCTCAATTTCGAGTGTACGGATGAACTGGAACCTCCATCCGAGTTCATCGGCCAGGACCGCGCTGTATCGGCGGTCCAGTTCGGCCTGGGCGTGGACCGGCCCGGATACAACGTGTTCGTGACCGGGTTGACCGGCACGGGCAGGACGAGCGCCGTGGACGCGCTGCTGGCGCGGGTGGTTGAAGAGCGGGCGGCATCCGGGGATCAA
>JADFRU010000183.1:0-4367 GCA_022561115.1 Chloroflexota bacterium
GGTGCGTTGTCGCCGCCCATAGCGTCGACCGCGATAGGAATCAATTCTGTTGATTCTTGGGTAGTCAAGAACTCTCCCAAAAATTGTCTTTCATACCGCTGGATGATCCCGTCAGGTCGCGGGACTGTCATGGACAGGAATAAACGCCTGTCCTGTGATCACGTCGGAGCCGTCTTCTTTCCGTACGCCGACCGCGATCTCCACGACGCGTACGCCATCAACTTCTTTTACCCGCGTGACCTCGCCGGATGTTTGTACGGTCTCGCCCGGGAAAACCGGTCCACGGAAGCGTACTTTAAGCCGCCCGCCAAACGCCCAGTGCTCCGGATACGCGGAAGTGAGCATTTCGGACACGATCGCAAGGGTAAGCATACCGTGGGCGATGCGACGACCGAACGGCGTTTTCGCTGCGAACTCGGCGTCAAGATGAATGGGGTTGTAGTCGCCGGCGGCCCTGGCGTACGCCTCCACCTGCGTCTGTGTGATGGTCCGGATGATCGTCTCCAACCGTTCACCGGGTTCCAACGGCGCACGCCGCTTCTCAAGCGTCATGGCGTGTTCACGATGATCAGGCTGCTCGCCGCCGCAACCTCTTCGCCGGTCTGATCAACAAACGACATCTGTACCGTTGCGAACCGGTTTCCCCGGCGCTCAGCGTTCGATTTCAGCACCGCCCGGATCTCAAGGGTCTCGCCCGGCGATACCGGTCGTTTGAAAGACACTTCCTGCGATGCGTGGACAACTTCAACGGTGCCGTCAGCCAGTCCGAGGTGGCTTATGAACCGCGACAGACCGGCCGCGATAACCGCCATCGCCGGCACGCGCTCTGATGGCCGCGCCGTCACATCGCCGACGGCCGCGGCGTACGCAGCAGCTTCAGCCTCGCTGATGACGAGGGATTCAGGGGGGAACTCGTGTCCTGCTTCGAGATCGTGTAGCGGCATGTGTCCTCGCGTGCGCCGGTTCTATGGGTCGCCAGATGGATCTTTAGATGAATACTAAGTGACTATCCCTGCCGCGACAGCAGGTGCGGATGAGCGACCTCTGTCCGCCACGGCATAGCGTTGGGGCGGCTTCTGCCATGACTCCCGGCGCGAGTGGGGCGTGGAGACAGTAATCCGCCGGCTCACCTCGGATTCGCCGGACCGGCGTTCACTCAGATGTTCCGCGCGTGCCCTGCATGTCGACAGCTTCCGCGATCCACCGGGAAGCGAGCTGGAACGACATCTCGTTCCGGTAATCCAGGGAGGAAAGCGCGAGCACCTTGTGCATGACGCCGCTCGACACCCGGGCTTCGACACTCTCCCCCAGCTTCGGCACCCGCACCCTCAACGCCTCGGCTATCGCCGCCGCCGCGAATAGTCCGCTGCGGTTTATGAACACCCGCGTCATCACCCGTCCGTCGTAATACAGCGACAGCCCGGACTTTGTCTGCGTCAGCGTGACGCGCATATGAGCGCGCGGCTGTCCGAGAATCTCATAGGCGCGATCGAGCGCTTTCGTCCGTGATATAGCCATTCAGTCAGCTTGATTTCGGTGTTGTTGTCGATTCCTGCACCCGTGCCGGTGGATCAGCGCTCCCCTTACATTCCGGCAAGGAATGGAGGAAGGCGGCGCGGAAGTATAATCCCCGCGTTTCACCCGGGCGCTCTGGCTGACCTGTGAATGTCCGGGGGAGGATGCCGCAGGAAACAGCGCTATTTTGGAGGCCCTGCATGGACCTTACCGGACATGTGGCGATAGTCACGGGTGGAGCGACCGGCATTGGACGCGCCATCGGCATCAAAATGGCCGAGGTGGGCGCGAGCATCGTCGTTTCTGACATCGACGCCGATGCCTGTGTGCGAACGGCGGGCGAGATTGCGGCGCTCGGGGTGCAGTCGGTGGGAATACCGGCGGACGTGACCGACCCGGAGGCCGTGAGCGGAATGGTCTCGGACGCGATAGATCGCTTCGGCAAGATCGATATCCTCGTCAACAACGCCGGTGTCGCCGGGGCGCCGGGATGGTTTGAACACCCGGTCTCCCGGGAAGAGGACTGGTCGTTCACGTTCAGGGTCAACGTGAAGGGCATGGCGATCGTGACCGGGGCTGTCATCCCGCATATGAAGTCGGCGCGCTTCGGAAAGATCATCAACCTGGCGTCTATCGCTGGCCGGCAGGGGAGACCTTCGCTTCCGCATTATTCCGCCACAAAAGCGGCCGTCATCAACTACACGCAGTCGCTCGCCAACGAGCTGGGGCGGGACAACATCAACGTGAACGCCGTCTGCCCGGGCCTTCTGTGGACGCCGATGTGGGAACAGGTTGGCCTCCGTTACGCGTTGAATAACCCGGATTACGAGGGATTGAACGCGCGCGAGGTGTATGACCGGATGGTGCAGGAAATGATGCCGATGGGCAGGGGGCAGACCCCGGAGGACATCGGGGACGCGATCGTTTTCCTTGTCTCGGAAGATGCGAAGAACATCACGGGCCAATCGCTCAACGTGGACGGCGGCGCCTTTCTCAACTGAGACCCTTATCTTTCGTAACCGCCCGAACTCCCGAAGTCCCGAAGTACCCGGACACCCGGGCTCCCGGACTCCCAGGATTAGGAAAGCAGCAATGCCAGAACTAGATGATCGAATCGCAGTAGTGACCGGGGCCGGCAGCGGCATCGGCCGTGGCATAGCGCTCGTGCTGGCCGAACGCGGCGCTCACATCGTCGTTGCGGACATCAACCTCGCCGCCGCAGAGACCGTCGCTGACGAGGTCCGTTTGAACGGCCGGCGCGCCCTGGCGATCGAGGCGGACGTCACCGACCGGGGCTCCACCGACGCGCTGGCGTCTGCCGTTATCCGGGAGTTCGGCCACGTCGACATTCTCGTGAACAACGCCGGTGTCGGAGGCGCTGCCGGATGGTGGCAGCGGAGCAGCCCCAGCCCGGAGGACTGGGAGGCGGCTTACGACGTTAACGTGATGGGTATCGTGAATACCACGAACGGCTTTCAGGACCATATGAAAGAGCGACGCTCCGGCCGCATCATCAATATCGCCTCGGCGGCCGGCAGACGTGGCACAGGCGGTTTTGCCCACTACTCAGCCTCAAAGGCGGCGGCGATAAACGTCAGCCAGGGACTCGCCCTCCAGCTTGCGCCCTTTGATATCAACGTGAACTGCATCTGCCCCGGGCTGCTCTGGACGCCGCTGTGGGAGAAGATCGCGGAGCGGGAAAGGATCAGGTCCGGCGAGACGGAGCTGACCGGGCGGCAGGTGTTCGAGGAGCGGCTTGAAAGCTCAACGCCACTGGGCCGGGAGCAGACCCCGGAAGACGTCGGCATGCTTGCCGCATTCCTCGCCTCGGACAGGTCCCGGAACATAACCGGCCAGAGCATCAACCTGAACGGCGGGTCTTACATGAACTGACGTTTGTGATCTGCCCCCGCCAAACGTCCGGGCAGATCGGCGGCATGCCGGCCAGCGCACGGCTACCCTCGGTAACCGGTTCCGGCACGCCTACGGCAGAGCCGTTACCGGCTCCGGACTCGCATCAAGCATCGCGCGCAACTCCAACCCCAGCCGGTCGCGTGTCATCGGACCTGCGTACTTCTTGACCACCTTGCCCTCGCGGTCGACAAAGAACTTCTCCGGGAGTCCGACGACACCCCAGTCCACGGCGACGCTGCCGTTGGAGTCGACCACGATCGGGTACTCAAGGCCGAAAGCGTCCCTGAACTTGCGCGTCTCGCTATCAACGTCCCAGATGGCGATGCCTATGAACTCGACTCCCTGGTCACGGAAGTCTTTGTATGCGGCTGCCAGCGCCGGGCTTTCCTGCCGGCATGGCGGACACCATGAGGACCAGAAGTCCACCATCACGATCTTCCCGCGATAGTCCGAGAGGCGCACCATCACATCGCCGTCAACCGATGGCAGCTCGAAATCTGCGTTTTCCTGGGCCGACACGTTGCGCTCACCGAGCGTCTGGTTGACGGCCAACCCGCCGGGATTGCCGTCGGTCTGGATAGTCGACCAGATCAGCAGTGCCGCGACCAGCGCAGATGGCACTCCGACGACGAATCCTATGATCTTACGCTGTGTCATTCAGGCGTTCAGTGCTCATGGGAGGAACTGTCTTCAATGCTACGGTCATGTATACGTTTCGAACGCCACCGGGGCCTTCACCTACGGGCTTGATTTCTGCCCGTCGCCGGCGATCGGTCCGGCGCCACCGTCCGGATCTGCCTCGTCTATTCCGGTGAGCGCCCGCGCCGTGAGGGCATCACGGCGTGTTCGATGATTATCGGTGTCGATCTCGCCCGCGTCTAACTTTTCATCGAGGTCCACGATCTGTTGGAGGATCTCCATCCGTTCGTCCGGGGACA
>JADFRU010000184.1:0-4353 GCA_022561115.1 Chloroflexota bacterium
CTCAGGCGGTCCGCAAGCCAGTCCGGCGAGGGGGCGATCTTGATCCCCTGTATCAGCGTAGCGGTGTAACGGCGGCACAGGTCCGGGTCCTCGATCTTGACCCTCGCCAGAGACGATATCGCCGGGCCGTCTTCCGGGTAGTCGATCGATGGCGGAGTGGCCACCTGTCCGGTCAGCGCCGCCACCTCCCGGGCCACGCCAAGGACAGCGAGGCAGTCGGGCCGGTTCGGCGTGAGCTCCAGGTCAAGGATGGTCTCGCCGAGATACTCGCCGAGGGGCGTTCCGATGGGGGCGTCCTCCGGCAGCACCAGGATGCCCTCATGTGCGTCGCTCATGCCCAGCTCACGCTCGGAACAGACCATCCCGTTTGACGTGACGCCGCGGATTTTGGAACGGCGTAGTTTCCGTTCTTCGCCGGTGTGGGCATCGGTCAACACCGCCCCGATGCCAGCAAATGCGATCTTCTGGCCCGCCGCCACGTTGGGCGCGCCGCAGACGACCTCAACCGTCTCGCCGCCGTCATCCACCTGGACCTGGACCAGGCGAAGGCGATCAGCGTTTGGATGCGGTCCCACTTCCCTGGCGAGACCGATCACGATGCCTTCCCATGCCGCGGTCCGCTCGATCGATTCGACCTCCGTACCGGCCATGGTCAGCCGATGCGCCAGGTCCTCAAGCGGAACCGTTATCGGCACATACTCTTCAAGCCAGGAGATTGGAACTTTCATCGGAACTCACTGTTCATCGGAAACGGTCGCGAAGCGGGAAGAGAGTCCCACCGTCGCCCAAAACCCAGATGCCCTGAACGCAATAGCTAGAACTGGCTCAGGAATCGCATGTCGTTGGCGTAGAAGTGGCGGATGTCGTCAATCCCGTGCTTGAGCATCGCCACTCGCTCGACACCCATGCCGGCGGCGAAACCGGTGTAACGCTCAGGATCATATCCGGCGCGACGCAGAACCTCCGGGTGGACCATTCCGGCGCCCATGATCTCCAGCCAGCCGCTGCCACGACAGATACGGCATGCCGGGTCGCCATCGCAGTTGAAGCAGTCAACCGCCATATCCACGCCGGGCTCAACGAACGGGAAGAAGTCGCAACGGAACCGCACCTTCCGATCAGGCCCGAAAACCCGCCGGGCAAACTCGTACAGAGTGCCTTTAAGATCGGCAAACGTGATTCCCTCGTCAACCGCCAGCACCTCGACCTGGTAGAAGTGCCATTCATGGCTGGCGTCGGTCGCCTCGTAGCGGTAACAACGGCCCGGGATCACCACGCGGATGGGCGGCTCCTGTGACTCCATGATCCGTGCCTGCATCGGAGACGTGTGAGTGCGCAGCAGGATGCTCCGGTCTCCGTCTTCGTCGACGCGATCAAGCCAGAAGGTATCGAACATGTCCCGGGCCGGGTGGTCCGCCGGGATGTTCATCGCCGTGAAGTTGTAACGCTCCAGCTCCACTTCCGGGCCTTCAAATGTCTGGAACCCCATGGCCCCGAACGCAGACGTGATCTCGCGGAGGGTCTGCGTTATCGGGTGCAACCGTCCCTCGGCCGGGCGACGCCCGGGCAGGGTTACGTCGATAGCGCCGGCCGGGCTGGCGGCCGACGTGATCTCTGATTCTCGCTGGTCGAACGAGGTTTCGAGCTCATTCTTGAGCCGGTTCGCCGCCTGTCCAAACGCGGCCCTCTGGTCAGCGGGAAGCGATCCGACGCTCCTGAGCAACAGGGTGACCTCCCCGCTGCGGCCGACGTACCGGTTGCGCCAGGCCTGTAATCCGTCTGCGTCCCGGGTGGCGGAGAGCGCGGAGCTCGCTTCATCACGAAGCGCGGCGATGCGGCCGTCGACAGGCGGTTCCGCACCCGCTGTGCCGGACGGGTTCACTGATTCAGCCAAGTTGATTGAGACTCCAGACGGTTCGCACCGGACGCTTTGCTTTGGGATGTCCTTGAAATGAGCCCGAATGGACCGTGAACGTACAGGCAGGCGACAGGTAATTATGCAATGCCTGCGTTAGCCGGGTCGCGTCAGATCAAACGCCGTCATCGTCGCTTTCACCGGTGTCGGCGTGAAGCGTCTTCTCCGATAGCCGCGTTGCGGTGGCGAGCTCATCGGGCCCGTACCGGGCTGCCAGGCTGTCGATCTCCGCTTCGATCTCGCCCAGTGTGCCGTTACGGAACGCGTCGGCAAGCGTCCGGGCCGCGCTCGCGAAGGCCTCCCGGATCTCGCCCGCCCCTTCAGACTGCTGGATCGCGGCGTACAGGCGATGGTTCTGGGTGAGCAGCCTTCCCGTGACGTTGCCCATCGCCAGGTAGGGCGGCGTGCCGAACTTGCGCAACTCTTCAAGAGACTCGTCATCGCGAAGCGACCCCGTTACCGCCTCCGCGAACGCCAGCAACGCGAAATGGGTCATCGTCTGCGCGATAAGCATGTAACGATCATGCCGTTCCGAAGGCACCTGCATCGTGAGCGCGCCCAGCCTGCGCAGGCCCCGGTCAAGCCATGCGATCAGCTCGCCGTTACCGCGCCCGGTTGGCACAAGCGCCACGGTTCGGCCAGTAATCGAATCGCCGGTGATGCCAAACAGCGGATGTGTACCGACCACTGACACACCATCGCCCGCCTTCTCCAGCATCTGCTCGATAGGCGGCCCTTTGACGGACGACATGTCGATAAGCCATGCGTCTCTCGCAAGCTGACGGGCTATCCCGTCCATCACATCCGCGATCGCGGAAGGCGGCACCGCCAGCACTACAAGGTCAACCTCCCGGAGCCGTGGAGGACTGTCAGGCGAGGCGACCGAGGAAGCGACGGCTGACCAGTCGGCCAGGTTCGCGCCCGCCTGTCCGTATTCAATCCGCACGTAATCAATAGACGCCCCCGCCGGTGACATGGTTCGCCGCGCGGCGTCTGACAACGGCTCGATATCGCACAGGGTGACGCGCCTGACGTCTTCAAGCTCGGCAAACCAGTAGCGAGCGGCCCACAGGCCCATGCCACCGGCCGCGCCGATCACGATTACATGTTTGTCCGGTTTACGGGGTGGTGGCACTTGGGACTACGCAATGCGGGCAGATGGTTCGGAAGCCAGGCAGGCGATTCAGCGTATGGCGTTGGCGAAAGACGCGCAACGCACAGGGGAAGTCTCACCGCTCCGAGCCTGGGATCTCGACGAACCTGTCATACCTCAATGGCCCCGCGGTCCGGCAACCCGGCGCGGCCAGTCACCGAAGCGGGCTGCGCCCCGGTGACCGACGTGTTCCACTCGGCCATCCTTACTGGGCGATGAACGAGGTCATCAACTCTCCGTTAACGAACACGTCCCACTCCGACCCGCTGTCGAACTTCGAGCCGAGATTGATGTTTTCCTCGTACGTGCGGAAGAGTTCGTTGCAGGGCGTCCCGGGCGGTCCCACCACGTTCAGGACTTCAATCTCGACCAGATTCTTGCCGTCCGCGCCGGCGGTTGTAACGGCCTGTACCGAATGAGGCTCGATGCAGCTGTTCTCAAGACCGGCCACGATCTGGACGAGATACTGGACCGGGGAAATCTCAAGTGCGACTACATCGACCGACTCGATCGGGGCGGGCTGCGTTGGGATCGGAAACGGGACAGGTGCGTTATCGTCCGGTGTCTCGGTCGGCACTGCTCCCGGTTTTGCCGCCATGATCGGCGAACCGGCGAAACTCTCCCCGGCAACCCCGAGGAGGGCTTGCACAACGGAGTCGTCTTCTCCAACGTAGAGGGCAATAACCCTGTCGGTGAGGAAGAAGCGCACCGGCGCCACCCAGCTGACCGATACCACGGACCCGTCCGGCAGCTTGATGGTTCCGCCGTCCACCGTCACGCCGGACGCAGCGCCCGAGGCCAGTGCGGCCGTCTCGAATTCATGTACCTGGATATCGGCGTTGCCCACTCGAATGATCCCGGCTTCAAATCCGAACACGCCGCCGATGGTTTCGCTGGTGGCCTGCGGCGTGACGTCCTGGCGGGCGAGCGCCAGCATGAGCGCGTCAAAACCGGAGAGCGTGGCGGCGTCATCTTGCACGCCGTTGTTGGTGAACTCCAGGACCTTGTCGTTGACGACCAGCGTGTAGGTGACGCCGTTCTGGAACGGGAATCGCTCGCCGGCGGCGGCATCGTTCGCGGCCAGGCGGACGCTCTCCTCGTAAGTTCTGAATTGCGCCGTGCAGGCGATCTCGTCCAGCGCCGGGACGGAGTTCGATACCGTCACCTCGAATATGTTGCCAGCATTGTGAATAACCACGCCGCCCGGCTGATGACAGCCGTCGGGAAGCGCCGCCACGATAACAACCGTTATCTGGACCGGGTCGCTCTCTAATATCAATAGTTC
>JADFRU010000185.1:0-4352 GCA_022561115.1 Chloroflexota bacterium
CGCGGGGCCGTGGACTTCACAGATTTTGCCGGGCGGACCATCCGGCCTATTCCTTGGCCCGCAGGCCCTTATATCCCGGGCCTTATATTCGGGCACGGGACCGGGTTGTTAAACGATGAGATCGTGAACGCCCCGGCACAGCGCGTTACGCCGGACTATCCCGGGGCCGGCGCCACTGCCTAGCTCGACGCCAGGGACGGCATCGCCCGCAACCGGGAGATAACCCCGGGCAACACGTCGAGAGTTGACCGGACATCTTCTTCCGTGCTCTCGCTGCCCAGCGTCAGCCGCAGACTGCCCACGGCAAGGTCAGCGTCCATGCCGAGCGCCACCAGCACGTGCGAGGGCTCGATGGAGGCCGAGCTGCAGGCGCTCTGGGTAGAGGCGTAAATACCGGCGAAATCCAGCCCGATCAAGATCGCCTCACCCTCGACGCCGTCAAATGAGAAATTCACGTTGTTGGGCAGCCTGCGATACCGGTCTCCGTTGAGCCGGGCGTCCGGGATGCGTTCAAGTATCCCCTCGATCAACATATCCCTTAGCGGCAGGACGGCCTCGCCCGCCGTCACCCGTTCCCGGTCAGCCATTTCCAGGGCGACGGCGGTTCCAACAATTCCGGGAACGTTCTCGGTACCGGACCGGCGTTGCCTTTCCTGGCCGCCGCCGACGATCAGGGGATTGAATGGCGTGCCGCGCCGGACGTACAGCACCCCTACGCCCTTTGGCCCGTAGAACTTGTGTGCAGACAGGCTCATCATGTCAACATCCAGCTCGTTGACGTCCAGGCTGAGCCATCCCGCCGCCTGCACCGCGTCCGTGTGGACGACGATGTTGCGCCCCATCGCTTCAGCCTTGCGGTGCGTCCGGCGTGCGATCTCTGCGATGTCCTGGACGGTGCCGATCTCGTTGTTGGCGTACATCACGCTGACGAGCGTGGTGTCCTCCCGGATCGCGTCCTCGACGGCCTGCGGGTCAACGACCCCTGCCCGGCCGATAGGCAGGTACGTCACCTCGTACCCGGCTTCGACAAGCTTCTCGCACGAGTGGATCACGGCGTGGTGTTCCATAGCGGACGTGATCACGTGCCGGCCGCTTGGCTTCAATGCCGTCGCGACGCCGTTGATGGCGGCGTTGTCGGACTCGGTCCCGCCGCTTGTGAACACCACTTCACGTGTGCGGCATCCGAGAACGCCGGCCACCTTCTCACGAGCTTCATCGACTGCGTTTCGTGCTTCCTGCGCGAACGAGTAAGGGCTATTCGGGTTGCCGAACAGGTCCGAGAAATACGGCATCATCGCCTCCAGCGCCTCTTTGCGTAGAGGCGTCGTGGCGGCGTGGTCCAGGTAGATCATCTTTTCGCTCGTCAATGGCGTCCGTCGAAGCTCTCTCAGGGATTTTCAGGCTTGTTGGACTCCCCAGAAGTCCCAGGGATTCCCGGCGTCTTTCCGGCGGCTGAGGGCGTCTTGAGATCACGGTCTTGAAACGCTGGTTAAAGCGCCGTCAGGTACGATCCCCTGCGCCGGGTTTGATTCTACATCCGTATCCAGGCGGCGGCCTCATTGCGTTGAATCGCCGGCGGTTAAACCGTAGCCGGTGACAAACGCTGCGCTCACCTCGCTGAACCCGCTTGGCTCGCGGCCGGAGCGTCGGCTAAGATAATCCGGTTGCGCGGCCATCTGGTGGACGTGCAATCCGCGGGATGAATGCATGTCGTAGTCCTCATGTACGGTTATGGCCGTCATCCCGGTAAAGTCCGGTGGGCGGTTCCCACGGGATTTCAGGGACGGGGTCCCAGACCAGCGTAGTGATGAATACTGTCCGATGACCGGTCGGTCCGGAAAGCAGGTTCCAGGCACAGATGATCCGGCTTGAACATATGTCGAAGTCTTACGGCGATTACCCCGCCGTGATCGACGTGTCCGCGCATATCAAGCAGGGAGAGATCGTCGGGTTCCTGGGGCCTAACGGTGCGGGAAAAACGACGACGATGCGGGTGCTGACCGGTTTCACCCCGCCGACAGAGGGCACAGCCTCCATCGCCGGCTACGACGTTGTTTCCCACTCACTGGAGGCGCGCCGGCACATCGGGTATCTTCCCGAGACCGTGCCGCTGTACCTAGACATGACGGTGACGGACTACCTGCGGTACATGGGCCAGCTACGCGGCATGAATCGCACCTGGCTCGATGAGCGGCTCCCGACCGTGATCGACACGGTGCGGCTGGGCGAGTACCGGAACACGCTCATTGCAAAACTGTCCAAGGGGTACCGCCAGCGCGTTGGGATCTCGCAGGCGATCCTTCATGATCCGGACGTCCTGATTCTGGATGAACCGACCATCGGGATCGACCCTATCCAGGTTGTCGAGACACGCGCCCTAATCAGAGAACTCGGCGGCGAACACACGTTGATTTTGAGTTCACACATCCTCCCGGAGGTCAGCGCGATCTGCCGGAGGGTGCTCGTAATTCACGAGGGCCGGATCGTCGCAGATGACGACCCGGAGAACCTGTCAGACCGGCTCCAGCACGCGGAACGGATTGAAGTGAGCCTGCGCGGGGCTGAGGCCCGAGAGGCGATCACGGCGTTGCGCACCCTGCAGAGCGTGGTTGACGTGCGGCGTGACACCCGCCCGGAGCAGGAACGGATGATGGAGCAGGGGATAGTTGCGCTGATCATTGACGCCCGGCCGGAGGCTGGCGCGCCGGAAGACGTGGCGCGTACGATCGTCGACTCTGGATGGGGCCTTGTGAATCTGCATCCGCTCCCGATGACCCTTGAAGAGATTTTCCTGGAGTTGACCACGGATGAAGAGACCCCGGTCAAAAGCTCCTGAATACCTAAATAACTGGCAATCCTGCCGGCCCGGCCGCTGAACTGGACCCGGGACCGGCAACCGAGAACACATTTGCGAAACGTTCAGACAATCGCCTGGAAAGAGGTGCGGACCTACTTCGCGTCGCCTATGGCGTACGTGGTGGCCGCAGCGTTCCTTGCGATCACCGGCTTCTTCTTCGTCGCATCGGTGTCCGACGCGTTCTCCGAGGCGAGTATCCGGGGCTACATAGCGGGCGCCATTTTCTTCATGGTGTTCCTGTCCCCGGCCCTGACGATGCGCCTGCTCGCAGAGGAGCAGAAGCTCGGCACTCTTGAGCTGCTGATGACCTCCCCGGTCCGCGAGTGGGAGATCGTGATAGGCAAGTTCATCGCATCGTTCGTGATGCTCGCCCTGATGGTGGCGGGAACCTTTTACTTCGTGGTCGTACTGGCCTTTTACGGCGATCCAGACATCGGACCGATCTTTACCGGGTATCTCGGGGTGCTTCTTTACGGCTCGGCGACGCTGGCTATCGGCCTGATGGCGTCAGCGCTATCGAGCAATCAACTGGTGAGCCTCGTGGTCGGAGCGGGCCTGCTAACCGGGTTAACCCTGAGTAACTTCGTGGCTGACCGGCTGACCGGCCCGGCGAAGGAAATCATTTCCAACCTTCAACTGGGAAGTTCCTTCTCCGTGTTCGACACATCGAGTTTCGGGGTGGTTGAAGGCGGGCACTTCGCTGATTTCGCCCGTGGGATTATTTCGGTAACGGACATCGCGTACTACGTTTCCGTGACGGTCGTGTTCCTGTTCATAACGGTGGTGCTCCTGGAATCGAGAAGGTGGCGCTAGAGCACCATGGCTAATCTGGACCCTGAAGCAGAACGCTCACGGCGAATCTCATCCCGGCCGGACGAATCCCGTGCCCGGAAGTCCCTGATCGCCACGTTCAACGACAACGTAACCTCGTTACGGTACCTGTTGCTTGTGGCCGGGCTGGGCGCGTTCTTCGTCGGCGTGCTGATCTTCGTCTTCATACGTGACCTGAGCTCTGCCGGGCAGGCGACGATGTCCGTCGGGCTGGTCCTGCTTCTCGTCTCTGCCGTCCTTTCCTGGCGGCAGATTGGACGGGCCCTTTTTGGACGCCGTGGCAGATACGGGGTCAATACCGCCGTCGTCGTCGTTGCGTTCATATTTCTCGTCATACTGGGAAATTTCTTCCTGTACTGGCTTGGCAATCTCGACAACCCGCAGGGCTGGATGCGGATTGATGTGACGGCGAATAAACAGTTTGAGTTGTCAGAACAGACGGTGCAGTTGCTGAACGGACTGAAGGGGCCGATCCAGGCGACGGTATTCCTGCAGACGGACACCCCGGAAGGTGCGGCCGCGTGGCGGGACACGCAGGACCTTCTTTCAGAGTTCTCGCGCCGGGCCACGGACGATTTTGATTTCCGGTTGATCGACCCGGTGCTCCAGCCGAACGTCGCAGCTGACTACGGCGTATCTCAGACCCCTGCAATAGCCATCGAGT
>JADFRU010000186.1:0-4342 GCA_022561115.1 Chloroflexota bacterium
GGTCTCTCTTTTTGCCGCTCACCGATCTGGAGCCAGGAAATCGCTCCAGGATAGATAAACAGCCGGACCGCCGCGCCCGGCCGCTCACGCACCACGGCGAATCAGGTCGAAACCTGCACGAAGATCGCCAGCCCGGCAACGATGATGAGCTTGAATACGCCTGTCACCGAGACATTCACGGCCGATCCGTCACTGTATTTGCCGGCTCCACGCAACCGGCGCATTCCAGGTGCAACGACAGACCGGCAAGCTGAAGCAACTCGATCGTCAGGCACATCGGCAACCCGACCACGTTCAGGTAGCAGCCCTTGATGCGCTCCACCGGGCTGAACGGACGGTCCTGTATTCCGTAGCTACCCGCTTTATCAAGCGGAAGGCCGGACGCGACGTAATCGGCGACCTCCTCATCCTTCAGGTCCCGCATCCACACATCGGTCACCGACCACCCAGACCATTCCCCGGCTGGACAGTCCACCGCCACCGCTGTGATGACCTTATGGGAGCGATTGCTCAGCCGGTGAAGCGTGGCTACGGCATCGTCCGGGCCGGACGGTTTGCCGAGCACCTCGCCGTCGATAACGACTATCGTGTCAGCGCCGAGAGTGACGGCGCCGGGGTTAGACCGGGCGGCGCTCGCAGCCTTGTCCGAAGCCAGGCGCAGCGCCCAGGCCTCCGGCGTGGCATCGGCCGGGAGCCGATGCTCCGGGGTCTCCGTCGGGCGCACGTCCACCCGCAATCCCGCCGACGCAAGTATCTCGGCGCGGCGCGGCGAACCCGACGCCAACACCAGGTCTGGCGTCTTCCCGTCAAACACGCCCCGGGGCTGATCGTCCGAAAGCGTCACAGGATCATCCATCTTGAAGCGACGATACGCTCCGCCGGTTAAGACCATCCGCCGTAACGAACAGGAACATCACGCCTTGCGTCGCAGGAACGACACGTTCTCGATGTGCCGCGTCTGCGGGAACATGTCCACCGGTTGCACGTCTTCCAGGACAAACGGTCCCGCCACCAGCGCCGCCAGGTCGCGCGCCATCGCCTCGACGTCACAGGAAACAAGCACAACACGTTCCGGCGCAAGGCGTCCGAGCGCAGCGATCACATCCGGATGGCAGCCAACGCGCGGCGGATCAAGGATGACGGCGTCCACGTGCGAATCAAACTCGGCCAGGATCTTTTCGGCCCGGCCGAGGACCATCTCCACGTTCGCCAACCCCTCGGCGTTCCGCTCGCCGTCCGCCACGGCCGAAGGCGAATCTTCGATAGCGATCACTTTGCTGACGTACGGCGCCAGCAACACGGCAAACACGCCCACACCGGCGTAAGCGTCGATCAGGATCTCCTTGCCGGACAACTGCAACCTGTCGCGGATCAACTCCACCATGCGCTCCGCCTGCAACGTGTTGACCTGGAAAAAGGACGATCCCGCAATCCGAAACTCCCGGCCCAGCATCGACTCGCGAAGATGCTGCCCGCCAGATTCAATCCCCAGCCCGCTGCCGTTCAATTTCGGCTGCACAAGCCGGTCGCCGGTGGCCACGCCGACGCGCACAGAGAACTGCGTCATGCCCTTCACCCGCTTCTGCGTAGCGGCGAGCACCTCGTTTATCGAGTCGTGCATCAAGAGGCAACGCTCGACCGGCACGAGGGCGCGCGTGATCGCGTTGACATACCCAACCTCACCGAGCTTCCGGCCGACGCTGAAACGAGCGTGATTCCGGTAACCGAGCTGCAGGGGAGACGGGAGCGTCGGAAGCACTCGGGCGTCCTTGACCGAGGCTTCCGAGGCCAGGGCGTCACTGACCATCGCCTGCTTGAACTGAAGCTGCCTCTCGTACCTGACGTGTTGCCACTGGCAACCTGTACAGACCGCCGTGTAAGGACATTCCGGCTGGACGCGGTCGGAGGACGCTTCGGCCACTTCCACAACCCGCGTGCCCAGGTGCTCGGGGAATCGACGCAGTATCTCAACCGTGACCGACTCGCCCTCTATCCCGCCCTCGACGAGTACGCGGAAACCCTTGTATTCCGACCACATCTCGCCGCGCTCGTTCATCGGGCCGAGGGTGACCGGGAACTTGTCTCCGCGGTCTATACCAAGTTCGTCCGTGGGCCACGGACCCCTGTATTTCCGTCTGCTTCTTGATCGACCCGACACGAATATGACTCAAATCTGAAACGTGGTTCGTTCAGCCGCCAACGGCCGATAGCGTTAATCGCAACCCGGAACATGGCCCCGGGACCGGTCCGGAACCATCTATGCTACCGCCCCTCGGAGGAAAAGCCGATCCTCGAACGCCACCTGGACGTTTGATATGCTTCGTATTCACGAGAAGCATTGAAGCTGGCGACGCATCGCATCTGTTAGATCGGCGCCACAGGGACAGCATTTGGTAGTCGAATCCCGGCCCAACGCCGCAGGCAAACAAGTTGAACGCCGGCTCCCGGAGTGGTTCAAGGTCCCGATACCGGGCGGCGAAAATTTCTCCGACCTCAAAAAACGCATTCGCGGAGCGAGCCTCCACACCGTGTGTGAAGAGGCGGCCTGCCCGAACATCGGTGACTGCTGGAACCGGCGCACGGCGACCTTCATGATCCTCGGTGACACCTGCACGCGAGCCTGCTCATACTGCAACGTCAAGACCGGAAGGCCGACCGAGACCGACTGGGCTGAGCCTTTCCGGCTGGCGCAGACCGTCAAGAACATGAACCTGAAATACACGGTCATCACCTCCGTAGACCGGGATGACCTTGAGGACGCCGGGTCAACGATCTTCGGCATGACCATCAAGGCCGTGCACAAAGCTGCGCCTGATTGCAAGGTTGAAGTGCTGATCCCTGACTTTGGCGGCGACCGCGAATCGTTGCAAAGGGTGATGGACGCCCGGCCGGAGGTGTTGAACCACAACATCGAAACCGTTCGACGCGTGTTCCCCAAGGTCCGGCCCCTCGGCGATTACGACCTGTCGCTGGAGCTATTGCGGCGTGCCAGGCAGATGAGGCCGGACGGCGTCACCAAGTCCGGGATGATGGTCGGACTCGGCGAAACCATGGACGAAGTGCTCCAGACGATGGAGGACCTGCGCGCTCACGACTGCGATCTGCTGACCGTAGGCCAGTACCTTCGCCCGTCCAGGCGCCACCACCCGGTCATCAGGTTCTACCACCCGGACGATTTCGAACGGATACGCGAGGCGGGCGAGGCGATGGGATTCAAACACGTCGCCTCGGGGCCGCTGGTTCGCTCGTCCTACCACGCAGACGAGCAGCACGAAGCGGCGGCGCAGGCCGACACTTCCCGTTAGCCTGAAGCTGCCCACCCTAGCCGATCCGGATCGTCTCCAGTCGCATGTCTGATGCCGTCCCGTTCGTGGGCGCCCACCCGCTCAAATCGGGTCGAAGCCCGTACACCTCGTGCCGCCAGACGACCGGGATGGCCCAGAACTCCTCGTACATCTCGCGGTTGAGCTGCCGGAGCCGAACATCCCTCTCGACCGGGTCCACTATTGCGCTCAACTCCGCGTACAAGCGGTCCCCGCGCTCAAGGTCCTGGTACGTGAGCAGGCCCGCCCGGTCCGAGGTCATATAACGCTTGATACCGCCCAGGATATCCGGCCACGTCTGGTAATTAACTCCGTGGAACAGCGGCGCCGGGCCGACATCGTCAAACTGCTGCGGGCGTGGTGAATGCCGGGCCAGGATCTCCGTGTATCCGGCCGCCACAATCTCCACGTTCATACCGATCCCGCGCAGATCCTCGGCGATCAACTCGTTGATCTCGATAAGTTCCGTCAACCCGTAAGACGGCGCTGAAAAGATGTAAATAGTCTCGCCGTCGTACCCGGAATCCTGCAGCGACCGGCGCGCCCCGTCAGGGTCGTACGGATAGGGCGGCAGGTCGGGGTCGTATCCGTCCGAAAGCGGACTGAAAAGGGCGGAGCCTGCCGCAATCTCTGCAACCTCGGGCTCGTATACCCGGTCGATGATCGACTGGCTGTCGATACCGAAGGCGAGCGCCCTCCTGAAATCAAGATTGTTGTTAAGTGAGTCCGGTTCAGAAGCGGTGAACAGCCGCATCACGGTGGTGTTCACGTACTTCGGCCCGGTGATCTGGAAGCCCGCCTCCCGCACCGAGGGCACATCCCCCTGCGGCTCGTCGATCGACCACGGCCGTCCGGACGGCCTGAGCACCGTCATATCCACCTCGCCGCGCTTCAACATCTCGGCGCGTGTGTCTGGCTCCGGCGCCACAACCAGGCGCAGACGGGCAAATCCCGGCACGCGCTCTCTGTCCCAGTAGTCCAGGTTCGCATCGAACTCGATCCACTCGCCCTCAGACCGG
>JADFRU010000187.1:0-4332 GCA_022561115.1 Chloroflexota bacterium
CGTTTGGAGCGGCCGCGAGAGTATCACAGCAAGCAACGAATTTCGTCGCGACGGTCCGATGTCCTGATGATGGATTACGTGGCCGGCCCGTGAAGCGAAAGGGCCTCGGTCCGGGGTGACAACAGGTCCTTCTTGACGGCGAACCGGACCAATAGACTTCTGGGCGTCCCGGGTGTTCCAGTTATTCCGGGGCTTCCTCAGGATTTTCGGGTATTCCAGGTCTTCCGGGGATTTCGGGGATTTCGGGGGTTTCGGAGATCGAACACACGGGGCGATTTCGACAATGACGACTGTCACCGATAGACCAGCGCCGGCTGCCACAACCCTGGTGGCCACCGGACCTGCCACGGCCCCGTTGATCCGGGACTTCCCGGTCAGCGAACGGCCGCGTGAGCGGTTGCGGCACTACGGCGCAGGTCAACTCAGCAACGCGGAGTTGCTGGCGATCCTGTTCCGGACCGGGATGAAGGGCGAGAATGTTGTGGCGATGGCGTCCCGGATCCTGGCGCGGTTTGAGGGACTCGCGATGCTGGCCCGGACAAGCTTCGATGAACTTTGCGCTGAAAAGGGCCTTTCAGAGGCGAAGACGTGCCAGGTGCTTGCCGCGTTTGAACTCGGACGCAGGGCCTCTTCCCTAACGCCGGAGGACCGGGTGGTGATCTCGTCGCCGAAAGACATCGCGAACCTGTTCATGGCCGAGATGTCGTCGCTGGAGCGCGAGGAGTTGCGGGTCCTCCTGTTGAACACAAAGAACCAGGTTGTCGGCGTCGAGCGGCTGTACCGGGGAAGCGTGAACTCGGCGCTTGTGCGCCCGGCGGAGGTGTTCACCGCCGCCGTCCGACGAACCTGCCCGGCCATCGCGATCGTCCACAACCATCCCTCCGGCGATCCCACTCCCAGCCCGGAGGACGTGTCCATGACGGCGCGGCTCATCGAGGCCGGAGAGATACTGGACATCGAGGTGCTGGACCACGTGGTGATCGGCGCGCAACGCTACGTCAGCCTCAAGGAGCGCAAGCTCGGGTTCGAGTAGACGGGCGTGGCCGTGTGCGGCTCCGCCACGTCCATCACCCGGCGTCCAACCAGCTACACAAGGGCCAGCGGCCCGGCCGTCCCCATAAGTGTGCCGATGACATCAGCGGACCTGTGCTAGGGTCCGTTACGCCGCTAAAAAGGACGACCGCGAACCGGTGTCAATTCTGGGGAACATATGGCCTCTGTGATCGACTTCAACTGTGACCTGGGCGAGTCGTTCGGGTCATGGAAACTTGGCCTTGATGAAGAGGTCGTCAAACACGTCACCTCGGTGAACATTGCGACGGGTTTCCACGCCGGGGACCCTGACGTGATGGCTTCGACGGTGAAGATTGCCGAAGAGCTCGGCGTAGCCATAGGGGCGCAGCCCGGGTACCCGGACCTGGTCGGATTTGGCCGTCGCGACATAGACATGACGCCGTCTGAGATCACGAACGCCGTGACGTACCAGATGGGCGCGCTGGCTGCGTTCACGAGCGACAGGAAGCTCCAGCACCTGAAGCCGCACGGCGCCATGTACAACAAGGCCGTGCGCGACCCCCTTCAGGCGGCGGCGATCGTCCGGGCCGGGCTTGAGTTCGATCCCGGCATGATTCAACTGGTGCTGGCCGGCTCCCAGTGGGAGAAGGTCGCTCGCGACGCCGGGGCTCGCGTGGCGCGCGAGTGCTTCGCAGACCGCGCCGTCACGGCAGAGGGCACGCTGGTGCCGAGGTCGCAGCCGAACTCGGTGCTGCACGATATCAGCGAGGTCATCGAACGGTCTCTCCGGCTGGCGGTCGAGGGTCGCGTCACGGCCGTGGACGGGACCGAGATCGACTTCGAAGCGGATTCGATCTGCCTCCACGGAGACAACCCGGGAGCCGTCGAACTGGCGGCGGCGTTGCGGCAGGCCTTCGAGAAGGAAGGCCTTCAGATCCGTCCGATGCGGGAGTTCATCCCCTGACGGGGGCCGTCGTGACGATCGGCGCACAACCCGAACCGCGCATCCTCATCTGCGGCGAGGACGCGATCGTCGTGGAGTTCGGCGACAGTATCGACCCCGCCATCAACGACCGCGTGTATGCGCTTGCCGCCGCGATCGAAGAAGCGGGCAACGCATCGGTCGTCGAACTCGTACCGACCTATCGGTCACTGCTCGTCCAGTACGACGCGGAGCTATCGACGGTCGACGAGATGACCGGCTTCTTGAAGGACCTGGCCGCCGATTCGAGGCCCGGCGACCCGGGCAACAGTGGACCCCGGAGCGTTTACGAGTTGCCGGTCTCCTACGGCGGCGAGGACGGCCAGGACCTGGAGGATGTCGCGCAACACGCCGGCCTGACGGCCGAAGAGGTGATCGCCATCCACTCCGGGACAGACTACCGGGTGTACATGCTGGGGTTCGCTCCCGGGTTCCCGTACCTGGGCGGCATGGACGAGCGGATCGCGACACCCCGCCTCGCGACGCCCCGGGTGCGTGTGCCCGCGGGCTCTGTCGGAATCGCCGAGTCTCAGACCGGCGTCTATCCGTCGGCATCCCCGGGCGGCTGGCGGCTTATCGGTCGCACGCCGGTCTCACTATTCGACCCCGGCGCCGATCCGCCCGTGCCCTTCCTTCCCGGCAGCTTCATCAGGTTCGTCCCGGTCACCGTGGAGGAAGCGGCCCGGGTCGCGGAGGAGGTCGCCGCGGGTACGTACCGGGTTACGCGCCGGGTCCGTGTCGAGGAACGGGGCGCATGACCGGGGCCGCGCTGCGAGTCGTATCCCCGGGACCACTGTCGACGATTCAGGACCTCGGCCGTCCCGGATACCAGCGCTTCGGCGTATCGGCGTCCGGCGCCGCCGACCGGTACGCGCTCAGGCTCGGCAATCTGCTGACCGGCAACGACCAGCGCGCCGCGGGTATCGAGGTCACACTTGGAGGGGCGGAGTTCGAGTTCACCGACGCCGCTGTATTCGCGATCACCGGCGCCGATCTCAACGCAACGCTGAACGGAACTCCCGTCCCGGTCTGGGAAACGGTGCCGGCCCACCCAGGCGATCGCCTGTCTCTGCCCGGCCCCGGCTCAGGGCTACGCGCCTACGTCAACGTATCCGGCGGGATTGACACCGCCCCGGTGCTAGGGTCCCGCTCCACCCACGTCGCGGCGCGCCTGGGCGGTGTGGACGGCCGTGCGCTGGAACCCGGCAATGAGCTGCCGATCGGCCCGGTGACAAACACGGTTCCGACAGGCAGGCGCGTGCCCGCCGATCTGTTGCCCCACTACGAGAGCGAGATCGTGGCTCGCGTGGTGCCCGGCCCACAGGATGACCGGTTCGGAACCGATGCCACCGCCGTCTTTTACGGCTCGGCCTACACGGTCAGCGAAAAGAGTGACCGGATGGGCTGCCGCCTGGATGGCCCGGAGGTTCCGGCTATCGATGGCGCACACGATATCGTTTCCGACGGCGTCGTCATGGGATCGGTGCAGGTGCCGGGCGACGCCCGGCCGATCATCCTGCTGGCGGATCGGCAGACAACAGGAGGCTACGCGAAGATCGGCGTCATCGCGAGCGTCGATCTCGGCCTCATCGCGCAGGCGTCGCCGGGCGCGACGATACGGTTTGAGCGCATCTCGGCGGAGGAGGCTCAGGCCCTTGCCCGGGCGCGGATGACGGCGCTCCGCGACATTTCTTTCGAAGCGCCTTTTGATACCTCCGTGGAAGTTGCTGCCGGGCGGCGGACCTACGGGTTGCGGGTAGGCGGTTTCGACTATCAGGTCGAGATCGATACCGGCGCGCAGCAAGGTCAAACAACGGCCCGGGTGAACGGCATCGAATACGCGCTGCGGGTCGAGCCCGGGGAATAGCTCAGCTCCCCCTCGTTGCGGTGAGGAAGCGTCCCGGCCCTGATAACATTCACTGCCGCTCCGGGAGGCCGGTTCCTGGTGTCGTCCGGGATCGATTGCCCGGGCCTCAACGCGTCATCAAATTGGTCAAGGAGCCGCGTCACGTCCAACGCTGAACTATTCGAGGACGGACTGCTTGTAACCGGCATCGGCATGGGCGTCACCGTCGGCGTACTGGTGTTGCTCATGTTCACCATCCACGCGCTCGGCCTGTTTGACCGGCTACTACAGCGACGCCAGTCCGCCGTGGCCGTAGCCGAAGGCCCTGCCGGCGCACCTGCCGCAGACGAAACGCCTAAAGCGGCGGCGGCCGGGGGTGAGATCGTGGCCGTAATCGCCGCCGCGCTGGCCCTGGCTGAGGATGATGAATCTCGGACCTCGCCCGGATTTGCCGGGACGCCATCGCCCGCCCATCCAGACGCATGGGCGG
>JADFRU010000188.1:0-4313 GCA_022561115.1 Chloroflexota bacterium
CAGCCCGCCCTGCAGCGCCGTCAGCGGCGAGCGGAGGGCGTGCGCCAGGTCGTCCAGCTCCCGCTCAATGTCTGATTCGGTATTGGGCGCGCGCGCCGGCGACGGCTCTGGCCCGGGTTCCGGGTGATTGGTGTTTATGTGCGTCACGGCATCGATTATGGCCCGGCGGAGCGACTTTTGGTCCATGCCGAATCATCCCGGGCTCATCCGGGCGAGCCTATCGGGTCACTTCCTACACGATTCCTACAAAACTCTTCCGGGACTCCGGCACTGGTGGGTGATATTCGATACCAGTAGCCGACGGAATGAACCACCAGGCTGATCGAGGCGATCCGAAAGGGTCACGGCCGGGTGGGCCATCGGGTAGAGAAGAGGAACAAATGTCTGCGCTTTCCAACCTGTTCGGCATCGGCCACCTGTTCCAGTCCGGTGCGGGTGTAATCCGGCTCATCACCTCCGGGCTGGTCCTATCGGCCGCCGGGGGCGCGCTTGTCATGACCGCTACCGGAGCGTTGTTCACGGACAGCGCTGTGGTATCAGCGAACAGCTTCACGACCGGCACGCTCGATGTTTCCGCATCTCCGAGTTCGGCGGTGTTCAACGTCTCGAACATGGCGCCCGGTGATGTGCAGTACGCGCCGCTCACTATCAGTAACAACGGCTCGCTTGAGATGCGCTATGCGCTGTCCAGCACGACCACCGAGAACACGCTGGCCGCGCAGCTCGATATGACCATCAACACCGGCGTCTCTTCATGTGACGCTGCGGGATTCAACAGCGGAACGACAGTGTATGGCGCAGCCGATCTCGGCTCGACATCGGGCGTCAACCTGATCGGCGACCCGGCGACCGGCGCGCAGGCCGGTGACCGCGTCCTTGCGGCTTCAGCCAGCGAGGCGCTCTGCTTCAAGGTCTCCCTGCCTCTTTCAACCGGAAACAGCTTTCAGGGCACGACCACCACGGCGACCCTGACCGCCGCCGCCGAGCAGACCGCCAACAACTCGTAAGCCCTTTCGTACCGAGAACCTGGCGAACCGGCAAATGGCGAACCTGGAGATCGGCAGCCGCACAAACGAGCGCCGGCGTTTGCACTGAGGACGAAGAGACATGCTGGAAACACACCCCGCCCCACGCAGCACTCCCCGGCTACCGGCGTTCCGGTTCCCGTCCCTGCGGGCTGTCGCAAGGGTCACGGTATTCATCGCCATGACGATCACGCTTTCCGTGTCTGTACTCGTGGCGGCCGCCACCTTCGTGCCGAGCGTGTTCGGCCTGAAGACGATGGTGGTGACGAGCGGCAGCATGCAGCCGTACCTTGACCCCGGCGACGTGGCGCTTGTGCGACGGGCGGTTGCCGGCGAGGTGGAGCGGGGCGATGCGATCTCGTTCTACCGTCCCAACGGGCACGGACTGATCACGCACCGGGTAATCGACATCAAGATCCTGGACGGGGTGCTGTACTTCCAGACCCAGGGCGACAACAACCTGGCCCCTGATGCAAACCTCACCCCGGCGAACGCGCTGTTCGGCATCGTCGAGGGGCGCCTCCCGAAGATCGGGTACCTGCTCCAGAAAGTGACCAGCAACAAGCTGATCCGGCTGCTGACGCTCGGCATCCCGGTGACGGTGATCGCTGTGCAGGAGCTTCGCAGTCTGTCGAAATCTGCGAAAGAGGCGGAGGCGAAGAGTTCCGCTGCGGATTCACGGCCGGACGGTAACGATGAGGTTTCCCTTGCTTAACAGGGTCCGATCCGGTGGCGTGTCATGGCGGTCAGCCGCCGTGGTGCTACTGGTTCTGCTCGGCTACGGGATGAAGTTGACCGTGATCGACACGGCCGCCGTCATGAGCGACCTGGAGCAGGCGCCTGCGAACTCTGTCGCCACGGCGGTCTGGGACACCACGCCGCCGACGGCAACGTCACTGGCGACGATGAACGGCGGGTCGAAAGCCGGAAAGGCAGAGCCCGGCGACAGCATCGTGATTACCTTCAGCGAGCCTATCGCTACCACGTCTATCAAGAGCGGTTGGAACGGAGCGCCGGTGCCGATTACGGTCACACTGGAAAACAATGTCCCGGCCTACGGTGACGATGACATCGTGAGTTTCGATGTCAACCTGGGCGTGATCGACCTCGGCCATGACAAGTACACGAACGCGCCCTACTCAACCTTCGGCGCGCAGATGAGCTGGGACGAGCCGACCCTGACGCTCACGGTCGTCTTGACGAACACACTCACGGACAACACCCGGGTCGGCAAGAAAAAGGTGGCGACGTACTACCCGGACCCGGGGATTACTGACACGGGACGTGTCGGAATCGACACTCTTGTGACCCCGACGGTGAACGCAAGGCACTTCTAACGCACGCCACCCATATTTGAGGACCTGCCGTTCAGCCCTGTGTCGAACCGACACCAGGACCGGCGGACCTCGACAGGTCCTTTGCCGGCCCCGCGCGTTCCACCCTCTTCGGAAAGCGCGGGGCCGGTGCATCTGTGGATTTGTGGATTGCGAGACCGGCTTGCACGAAGGCCGGTCCACGGCGTGGTCTCGGCACGAGGTTACAGATACCCGGTCTCAACCGAAGTCGACGCGTCCCACGAAACCCGGCCGGCGATGGTGGAAACAGACGTCCGGTCCGTTCGGACGCGATTGCACTCCGTCTGCGACGGTCAGGCCAGAACCCCCCTCACCGATACCGGAATCATGGGTGCTGGGCCTGAGTTTCGATACGTCATCCGGGGCGTAATGCCATCCTGAACGTAATGGCCAACCTGAACTTCGACATGTCATCCTGAACTTGATTCAGGATCCAGTTCAATTTCGTAATCGTTTGGCGCTGATTACTGGTCCAATGAGAGTCCTACTCCGGTCTATCACCGCGTTGGAACTGGACGGGGCGGATCCTGAATCAAGTTCAGGATGACACGACGATCTTGCCAGGGGCGCCGTGACATGGTGTTAAACGCCCATGTGGCGAGCGAAGACGGACATGTTCGCGCGAGTATTCGGATCCCGCCAGGCGCGCTGAATTAAGAACGCCGGGCACGGCGAGACGCGACCCATGTGACCCGCAAATGTAGACTAGCGCCACGTTAGTTCTACGCCCGCATCTTCTTGACCCAGCCCAAATCATCAAGGACAACAACGTGGCCACGCCCACCCGTACTCAGGTCCCCGCTCCCGATGACGCAACCGGCCTGCACATGGCCGCCGTCGACCACCTTTTCGTTGGCACCCGGAACGCCGCCCAGCTCGCCGAAGAGGGCGGACCCCTGATGCTCGTCGGCAGTGACGGCATCTACGTCAATGACATGGAGGGCAACCGCTACATCGACGGCATCGGCGGCATGTACTTCAGGAACGTGGGCCACGGCCGTGAGGAGATTGCACGCGCCGTATACGAGCAGCTGAAGGACGTCTCGATGCACGTCTACGCCGGGAGCACCCCGAGCACGGTGCGGCTCGCTGCGAAGCTGGCCGAGCTGACGCCGGGCGACCTGACAAAGACCTTTTTCACGAGCGGCGGGTCGGAGTCGAACGAGTCGGCATTGAAGCTGGCGCAGGGCTATCACAACCGCACCGGAGAGCGGGGCCGCTACAAGGTCATAAGCCGGAAAGGCTCGTACCACGGCGCCACCTGGGCGACGATGTGGCTCGGCTCGCACCCATTCCTGCCGCGTGAGGAGTACCAGCCGGTCCCATCGCACGTGGTGCATGTGGCCAACCCGAACCCGTACCGCTGCGAGTACGGCGGGCAGACGCCCGAGGAGTGCGCCGAGCTTTGCGCCAACGCCATCGAGGAGGCGATCCTCTTCCACAGCCCGGAGTCGGTGTCGGCCGTGATCGCGGAGCCGGTATCACAACCGCTCGGCGGGGTCGTTCCCGGTCCCGGGTATTTTGAACGGGTGCGCGAGATCTGCGACAGGTACGGTGTGCTGCTTATCTTTGATGAGGTCATTACCGGATTTGGGCGCACCGGCAAGTGGTTCGGGGCCGACACGGTGGGCGTGACGCCGGACATCATGTCGATCGCCAAGGGGTTGACGAGCGGCTACTTCCCGATGGGTGGCACGATCGCCTCGAAGCGCGTCTCGGACGCCTTCACGGGCGGTCCCGATGCGACCTTCAAGCACATGTTCACGTACACGGGCCACCCGGCGGGCTGCGCCGCAGCGCTGGCGAACCTGGAGATTATCGAGCGCGAGGGTCTGGTCGAGAACTGCCGCATCCAGGGCGAGCGGCTGTCGGAGCGGTTGCTTGAAATCAAGGACAGGCACCCGATAGTGGGCGATGTCCGCGGCATCGGTCT
>JADFRU010000189.1:0-4300 GCA_022561115.1 Chloroflexota bacterium
TCAGCTTTGACGCCAACAACGGTTACTCGGTGAGCGCGGCGATTTCGCAGGGCAGGGAGTTTGAGAAGCTCGGTATTTACCACTTCGAGGAGCCGGTGCTGCCGTACAACTACAAGGGCATGCGCGAGGTGGCGGACGCGCTCGATGTGCCGGTCTCGGCGGGCGAGCAGGAGTACACGCGCTGGCAGTTCCGTGACTTGATCGAGGTCGCCCGGCCGGACCTGCTGCAACCGGATGTGACCAAGTGCTGCGGTCTCACCGAAATCCTGCGCATCGGCGCGATGGCAGAGATTCACGATATGCAGATCATCCCGCACATGACGCAGCCGTCCATCGGCAACGCCGCATCGCTGGCGTTCTGCTCAACCCTCCGCCACCCGGAACGGCCGCATGAGTACACCGGCCCGCGCTCGGACCTGGAAGCGCTATTCCAGGACCCGATCAGGTTTGATGGGGCTACCGGGACGATCACCTTGAAAGACGACCCCGGGCACGGATTGATTATCGACGAGGACGCGTTCAAGGCCGCTATCGTGACGGCGTACGAGTAGGGACGGCTTCGTGACGGTACGCGCTGATTCTCCTGGGGCCGGAAGACGGCGCGGGTTGTGCTGCTATGCCTGAGCACGGCGACGCCCCGGGCAAGGGGTTCTTCAACGTTCTGAGGCTCGCCAGTGCCACGCGTTACACGTGGAGAGGGTTTCGGCACGCCCTGGCCCATGACACGTCTTTTCGCCAGGAGTTCGTGATCGCCGCAGTCCTGTCGCCTGTCGGCGTCTGGCTTGGCGATAGTGGTGTCGAGCGCGCCCTGCTGCTGATGCCGCTGCTCCTCGTGTTGCTGGTCGAGTTGCTGAACGGCGCACTGGAGACCGCCATCGACCGCATCGGCGCCGAGCAGAACGAACTGTCGGGACGTGCGAAGGACCTGGCTTCAGCGGCCGTGTTCGTCGCGCTGGTGAACGTCCCGATCGTGTGGGGCCTGGTATTGCTGGGCTGAGGAACGGCCGCTCTCCAGGTTGATACTGCTCGTCGCTCGTACAAACCGGGCAACAGAAGAGGCCGGTCCCGAAAGGGGCCGGCCTCTGTCTTCAACAACCTATGGAAATCCTGCGGGACAGGCTACCCGGGAACTACCCGGACTCGCGCGCCCAGATCGTCTCGTACTGGCCGCCGCGGATCAGCGCCGTCAGCTCCTGGCTCTCTAACGCCCGGAGTTCCGTCAGGGCCGCTTCAGCGGCGTTCATGGCGTCAGAAGACCCCGTGGACTCGATACGCTTCATCACCCGGGCCCACACGCCTGACCGCACAAGATTCTCCACGTAAATCGGCCACGGGATGGCGACTATCTCGGTCGCTCTCGGCAGATGCGGGCGCGCGCGCTTCAGGCTGCGAAGCCGCTCGTGGAGCGAGCGGGCCATCGGCAAAACCCTGATGTATGGACCGTCCTCCGGTCCCTGTCTCATGTCCAGGACGAGGGATCGTCTCAGACGTGGGAAAAAGAACGAAAACGTGGGGGCGCTTTCAATATGTCTGACGATGGCGTCGATATCCAAACCGTAGTCTCGGTCCAAATCGCCACCCTGCCTTTCGAATGTCTCTGGCGGGAACCGGCCTCGTGCCGGTCTTGCCGCCATGCGTTAGCTTCTACTATAAGCGCGGATCCGTCGCGCTTTTAACCGGCGAGGTCCCGTACCGTGGCCGTGAACGCCGGGAGGACCTTCTCCCAGTCACCCACGACTCCGAACCTGGCCGCCTTGAAGATGTTGGCGTCCGCATCCTTGTTGATAGCTACAATGTTACGCGCTCCAGACAACCCCGCCATATGCTGCGATGCGCCCGAAATCCCGATGCTCAAATATAGAGTCGGTTTGACCGTTTTTCCCGTCAATCCGATCTGGTAGCTGTGATCGACCCATCCCGCATCGCACGCAGCGCGTGATGCGCCGACCGCTCCGCCGAGTATGTCCGCAAGTTCCTGCAACTGGGCGAACGGTTCCGGCCCGCCCAGGCCTCGACCGCCGGAGATTATGATATCCGCGTCTTCTAGCCGTACGCCCTCACTCTCCTGGACGACAGTCTCCAGCAACACGGTCCGCACTCCCGCCATGGCGTCGTCCACGTCGAACTGTTCGACCGCTCCGGCGCCCTCGCCCTCCAGGGGATCGAACGCGCCCTGTCTCACCGTCACTACCTGCGGCCCGTCGCCATTGAATACGTAGACCGCCAGTGCGTTCCCACCGAACACAGGTCTTGTGACCGCCACGCGCCCGGTATCGGAATCTCGCGCCAGGTCGATGCAGTCCTGCGCCACGGGTGAGCCGAGCCTGAAGGCCAGGCGCGGGCCTGTAACGGCGCCAAAGTCCGTCTTGGCAAACAGGATGACATCAGGGGTGGCGCTCTCGTAAATGGCGGCTACCGCCAGCACCGGCGCGTCATAACCGCCCGTCCCGCCGTCGGCGAGCGCGGGGTGTGACATGAGGATCACGCGCTCAGCTCCCGGCGCATCCGCTGCGGTGATCGCCGAAAGATCATCGCCCATGAGGGCCAGGCTGACGCCGCCGCCGATGCCCTCATCCGCCAGTTTGCGGGCGGCTGCCAGAAGTTCCCCGGTCACAGGGGCGATCGCGCCGTCCTGCACCTCTCCGATGACGAGAATTCCAGACATTTAAATCAGATTCAACTCACGGAGGCGGAGCGCCAGCTTGCGTCCGGCGTCTGCCTCGTCTTCGCCTTCGATAATCTCCACCTGGCTCTCACTTTCCGGGATGAACAACCTGCGGAGCAGTAGCGCCGGCTTCAGTGCGTCGTCATCAAGTCCAAGATCATCCAGCGACAGTCGTTCCGGCTGTTTGCGGGACGCGGCCATGATGCCGCGCAGCGTTGGGTAGCGCGCCTCTCCGAGCTCGTTGCTGACGGTCACCAGGGCGGGCATAGGAGCCTCGACGACCTGGTATCCGTCCGTAAGCGCCCTCTCGATCCGCACCTTGCCGTCCTGCGGTTGGACGTTTCGCGCCAGGGTTACCGACGGCAGCCCCAGCCTCTCCGCCAGTCCCAGCGGCACGTGCGCCTGATCCCAGTCAGATGCCTGCCTGCCGGCGAGGATGAGATCGAACGGCCCGACCTTCTCGATCATGGCCGCGAGCACGTTGACCGTGCCTACCGCGTCAAGATTCTCAAACGCCGGGTCCTCGGCCAGCACCAGCCTGTCTGCGCCCATGGACAGCGGTTTCTTCATGACGTCCATCACGAAGTCATCGCCGACGGAGAGAATGCTGATCTCGGCGTCGCCGCCGTCCTTGATTCGTAAAGCCGCCTCAACCGCGTGGAGGTCAAAGCCGTTTACAACAGGAGGGATGCCCGGGGCGGGGACGACGCGGTTAGCGGTTTCGTCAACCTTGAACGCCGATGAGGGAGTTTCCGGGTCCGGTACCTGCTTCACGCAAACTGCGATTCGAAGCGCCAACCGCACCTCTCCAACTCGTGGTAGTCATCGGGTTTACCGGACTGCAAATCGCACCCGGCCGGTCCATTCCGAGAAATACGCGGCAGCAATTCCCGGGAAACCCAAAATATCATCGGTTCAGAGGCCAGTCAATCGGGGGTGCAACCTGAAAGGGTGGCAAATTGGCAGCAGTTCGTTAACAGATACGGTCGGATTAAACGTGTCTCAGGCGTATCCTGAACGGCTGTGGCCAATAGCGAGCCGGTAGGAGGACGCGCTGGAACGCCTAATCGAGGGGGCCGTTTCGGCCGAAATCCAGATCGACGCCGGGCAGTGCCGGCAGTTCGCCGTTTATCACGAACTGCTGGAAGAACATCGCCGTCGAGCGAACCTGACCGCAATCACGGGCCTGGAAAAGGTTCGCGACGAGCTATTTTTGCGTTCGTTAGAGATCGTGGCCGCCCTGTCCGTTGATGAACGTGACCGGTTTCTCGGGAATGGCTGCCGGTTGCTGGACGTTGGGTCCGGCGCGGGCCCTCCCGGTCTTCCTATCGCGATAGTGTTTCCGCAGGTACGTGTGACTCTGCTCGATTCCGTGCGCAAAAAGACTGACTTTCTCCAGATCGTCGTTGCTGCGCTCGGGCTTGAACACGTTGACGTGCTGCAGGGGAGAGCCGAGGAGCTGGCCCGGGTAGATGAGCACCGGGAGGCGTACGACATCGTCGTTTCGAGGGCGCTCGCGGCCCTTCCAGAGCTTGCCGAGTTGACCATCCCGTTCTGTCGAGTCGGGGGCATTTCTATCGCTCTCAAAGGCCCGGACGTGGGGGAGGAGGCGAGGAGCGCGAGGGGCGCGGCGAC
>JADFRU010000190.1:0-4275 GCA_022561115.1 Chloroflexota bacterium
GCACAACATCTCGACCATGGTCATAAGGCTCGGCGGCGTGCTTGAGTCGGACCGGCCGGACGTGTGGACGATCTATCCGGGCTACCTGTCACACCGGGACTGCATGAACATGGTCCGCGCCTGTATCGAGGCGCCGGACGACAACATGTTTGACATCTTCAACGCTATCTCGGACAACAGATGGCGCTGGCGCACCACAGACCACGGCAAGACGATCGGCTGGGAGGCGCAGGACTCGGCTGACAGCTTCCCGTGGCCCGCAGAGCCTCAACGGGCGTAACGTGCGTTTCAGAAATGTCTTGCCCCGGCGGCGGCGAATCATGCCACGGAGACAACGAGCGATCAGCGCCCCTCCGGCGGCCCGAGGTTCTCGCCCCGGTTCTCGCCTTGGGTTCTCGCCTCTGGGATTCTCAAAGGACCGGGCGGCGCGAGATCGCTTTCGATCTCCCGGGTCTGCCGCTGACATTCACCTACCGCGGAGCCTCATTTCATGACACGAATCGCCGTCCTTGATGACTACCTTCACATCGCGGAGAAAGCCGCTGACTGGGCGTCACTGCCCGACACGGAGGTAGAGTTTTTCAGTGACACGATCCTTGATCAGGACGCGCTCGTCTCGCGACTGGCGGGGTTTGACGTGCTTGTCACGACCCGTGAACGCACGCGCTTTCCGGCCGGGGTACTGGAAAGGCTTCCCGGGCTGAAGCTGATCGCCGGGACAGGGGCGCGCCAGGCGAATATCGATCTGGACGCCGCTAACCGGCTCGGCATCGTGGTCTGTACAACCGGGAGCCTGCCATCGCGCGGCAACTCCACCTCCGAGCTGACCTGGGCCTTGATCCTTGCGTTGACGCGCAACATCGCCTGGGAAGACCGGCAGATGCGCGAGGGGCGGTGGCAGACGCGAAGCAGCGAGGGCCTCGGCGGCAAGACACTGGGCATTCTTGGCATGGGCAGGCTCGGCACGCTGGTCGCAGGATACGGACGCGCCTTCGACATGGACGTGATCGCCTGGGGACCGACCCTGGACGCGGAACGCGCCGCCGCAAACGGGGCGACCTATGTCTCCTGGGACAAGCTGTTCTCGGATTCCGACATCCTGTCGATCCACGTCCCACTCACCGACCTGAGCCGCGACTGGGTGACGGCGCGCGAATTTGGGCTGATGAAGCCGGCCGCGTTCCTGATCAACACCTCCCGTGGACCGATCGTTAACGAGGCTGCACTGGTGGACGCCCTCACGAAACACAGGATTGCGGGGGCCGCGCTGGACGTGTATGACGTCGAACCGTTGCCGGGGGACCATCCGTTGCTAAATCTGGACAACGTCCTGCTGGCGCCTCACCTGGGCTATGCCACCGGCGACACGCTGCGTCACTTCTTTGTCGCATCCTTGGAGAACGTGCACGCATGGCTGAACGGCTCGCCCATAAACGTTCTAAATGAGGAAACGTTGCCGGGACGTCGCTGACGTTCCTTCCGGGGCATGGGTATGCGCGAAGACAGGCGGCCCGCGGGCCGCCTGTCTATCAATCTTAACTGTGCTCTCGCCCGCCCGGACAGACAAAGGCCCGGGCGCGAAATATCAGGCCCTGGATTCGTCCGAGAAGCTGGCGTCCTTGTGCGCACCGTCACAGAACGGCTTGTTACTCGACTGTCCGCAACGGCAGAGCGCGACGGCGCTTCCCGTCCACGAGAACGACTTGCCATCGGCGTCCACCACGGTAACTTCGCCCGAGATTACGTACGGGCCATTGTCATTTACTTTTACGGATACGTCGGCCAAATCCTTCTCCTCGGCGCTTCAGATGCCACTTCACGTATGCCGGGCGTCGTTACAGAGCCCGGGCCACCGGCTATCGCGTGGATAGCCCGGTCGGCGTCAAATTAGATGCGTTCCGGCCGTTATCGGTACATCACAATGTCGCCCGGCTTCCCATTCCCTGTGGTGATCGTACCGCCGGACTGGATGCTAGCCCCCACCCGGGAGTGCAGGGCGGCACGCGGTCCTTAGCGTAGCTCTTACCCCTGCCACCGATCGTCGCCCGCTTTAACTTATGTGCAAGTCGGTTGGCTACCGGCAACGAGAGGGGACTCGGAGGCGATTCTATGATTCGGCACAAGACGTATGAACGACCGGCGAACGAAGCGCAGATCATCCACGTTGACTGGCCGATGGCACGCTGGTCACGCAATATCTCGCTCCGGCGCGGTGACAGAGTGCTTCCGTACAGGTCTGAACGACGCTTCGTAGGGAGCGTCTCGGACTATCCGGACGGCGGCGCCGCCGCCTGATTTTCGTAAACCTTGCCTGACGGTGCAGGCGTCCCGGGTCCTTGGAATCCTCAGGGAATCCAGGGAATCCCGGGGGGCCGCTCCCACCGTCGGCAGGTTAGCGGCCAACCGGCGCCCACCGGCGAACGGCCAGGGCTGGTCCCTGACGGCCGCGATCTTTAATCCCCGGTGTCCTTTAGCGAGGGCTCCGGGGTTTTCTTTTGCCCGGCCCTTAATTTTCCTGTCAACCGGACCGGGTTGGGAGTTGCAGAAGGCGAGTCGCTGGACTCCGTGCCGCGTATCGGGGCTCTGCCGGTCTGGATATCCACCGGGAACTGGTATTCCCACTTGCTAGAATGGCCGTCGCAACGGGACACAGGCTTGGCACGACCCGTTTGACGCGTCCCGGACTACCTCCCCGGAATCACCTCCAGGAAATTGCAACTTGACCACCACGCGTAATCGCCAGGATCGCGATCCTGCAGCGGCCCCCGCCCGGGACCGTTACAACCCCTCTGCCATCGAGACGAAATGGCAGGAGCGGTGGGAGCGCGAACAGGTGTATCGGACGCCGGACCACGTTCCCGGCAAGGAAAACTGGTACGCGCTGGTGATGTTTCCGTACCCCTCCGGAGACGTTCACATCGGCCACTGGTACCAGTACTCGGGCGCTGACGCCCACGCCCGCTTCAAGCGCATGCAGGGCTACAACGTACTGCATCCGATGGGGTTCGACTCGTTCGGGTTGCCCGCCGAGAACGCGGCCATCGCCTCGAACATCCACCCGCGCATATACACAGAGACGAACATCGCCAACATGCGGCGGCAGTTTCGGGCGATGGGTGGCAGCTATGACTGGGACAGGGAACTGGAGACGCATTCACCGGTCTACTACCGCTGGAACCAGTACCTGTTCCTGAAGCTGTACGAGGCCGGCCTGGCGTATCGATCGCGCGGGTTCGCCAACTGGTGTGAGAGCTGCCAGACCACGGTGGCCAATGAACAGGTGCTGGACGGCGCCTGCGAGCGCTGTGGAACGACAATCGCCCGGCGTGAGATGGACCAGTGGTTCTTCCGCATTACGGCCTACGCAGATGAACTTCTTGAAATGGACGGCCTTGATTGGCCGAACAAGATCAAGGTCATGCAGGCCAACTGGATAGGCCGGTCCGGTGGCGTCGACTTCGATTTCGATATCTCCGAGTACGGTCTCGACGAGACCAGATTGACCACCTTCACCACGCGCATAGACACCGTGTACGGCGTGACATTTGTCGTACTGGCTCCGGAACATCCGCTGGTCCAGCAACTGACCCGGCCGGAACAGAGCGAGTCCGTCGCCGCCTACGTAGAGCAAGCGGCGAGAACCACCGAGATTGAGCGCACTTCTACCGAGCGCGAGAAGACCGGCGTGCCGATAGGAGCGTTTGCCACCAACCCGCTGAACGGGGAGCGCGTCCCGATACTCGTCGGCGACTACGTACTTGCAACGTACGGAACCGGCGCAGTCATGGGAGTGCCGGCCCACGACGAGCGAGATTTCGTGTTCGCGAAGAAGTACGGGTTGCCGATCAGGGTCGTAATAGCCCCGGACGGCTGGGACGGCTCGGACCTGGAGGAGGCATACCTGGCGCCCGGCACGCAGGTCAACTCGGACGAGTTCAACGGTCTCCCGAGCGCCGAAGGCATTGAACGGATTGCGGACAAGATCGAGGCGGAGAGTGTCGGCCACCGACGAGTCACGTACCGCATGCGTGACTGGCAGTTTTCAAGGCAGCGCTACTGGGGCACGCCGATCCCGATCATCCACTGCGACGATTGCGGCGCCGTCGCCGTGCCGCTCGATCAACTCCCGGTGCTCCTTCCCGAAGAAGCGGAGTTCAGACCCACCGGCCGCTCGCCGCTGGCAGACGACCCGAACTTTATCAACACGACCTGCCCGGATTGCGGCAAACCCGCCAGGCGTGAGACGGACACGATGGACACATTCGTGGACTCGTC
>JADFRU010000191.1:0-4270 GCA_022561115.1 Chloroflexota bacterium
GGACATGATGATCACCGTTTGGCCGAACGCGTCCCGGGCATCGCCACCGAGTGAGCCGAAGTCGATCGCGTCGTACATCACCCCGGTATAGCGCTTGATAGCGGGGAGGGTTGGAGCGCTTTCCAGGCCGGTGTTATCGGCCATCGCCTTTGTTAGGGCAGGCCCTTTGACGCCCAGGAGTTTTTGCGCCGCCCTCGGACGCTGACTGATCTTCGCAAGGGCCAGAGCGAAGCGTTGTCGCACCGGGTTAAGAGATTCAAACGACAGCGAGGCGAGGTCAAGCGGTGGGCCTTCGCCGCCGGATGCCTTGCCTTCTGAGGGCGGCAGCAGGATCAGAGGTGTGGGTGTGATCAGCGGATTTCCGTTCACTTACTGGCTCTGCCCGTAAGTCTGACCTGCCCCGGTTTGTTACGCCAGCCGGATGCGCCAATCGGCATGCAGCGGAGATTGTAGGAGCGAGCTCGATCCCCCCGGGGTCGTAACACCTCGTCTTACGCCTGCCAACCAGAACCGTGCCCTGAGGCTCTCGAAGGGCCGGAGCGCGCGCTTGTCTCAGGCTGGAATTCGATCCGACCCCGATCCTTTCACCCTGCACCTCCTCCAAAATGAAGATCGGAACCCGTCGTTGATCGCACTGTCAGGGCGTATCTGGGGCCGTTCCGGCTACCGTATGTTTGTCGAGATACGCCGGTCCTTCGAGAGCCTCAGGACGCGGTGTTTCGCTTGAGCCTCAGGACGCGGTGTTTCGCTTGAGCCTCAGGACGCGGTGTTTCGCTTTATTCGATGTACGGTTGAAATGGCCGCTTCCTACGATCATCCCGGCGCCCGGCCCGTGGCGTGGCACCAGAAGAACGATGAGAACGCTCCCGGTTGCGCCGCCCATTCTGTCCAGGCCCTGCGCATCTCTTCGATGTCGTTTGCGCTCGCCCAGCCGTGTTCTCGGGCCATGTTCGCCAGCTCGGGATCGCCCAGGAAGGCGTGCATGTACCGGGCGCCCTCGGTCGTCCCGGCATCGGTCCCGTGAGACTCTGCGGACGCCCCCGCCGACACGTCGAGGAACCCGGCCTCGATGAGCAACCCCCTGAGCCGCCGCCCAGCCTCCGGGTGTCCGCCGCGATGGCGCTGCCATTGGTTACGCAGCGCTATGGAGCTCTGCAACATCCCGGTCTCTGGATGAAGAAGGGCAGAACCCCAGTCCGGGCTGCGAACGCCGATGACCCCATCCGGCTTCAGGACCCGCCTCAACTCGGCGAGCCCGGCGCGCGGGTCCGGGAGATGCTCGATCAGGCCGTTCGCAAATACCGCATCGAAACGACCATCCTCAAACGGGAGATCGTTCACGTCGGCAACCAGGAATTCGACATCTTCAACACCAGCGTCACCGGCGTGGCTGGACGCCGTCTCGACGCGTGCCGGATCGGAATCGACGCCGGTGACATGGCCCGGAGACACGCACTGGGCCAGTCTCAACGTAATCAAGCCGCGGCCGCACCCGGCATCGAGCAACGCCATTCCCGGGCGCAGAAACGGCAGGAAGAAAGCTGCCTCCACGTCCGCGTCGCGCTGCGTCTCTTCGGTGTGTTTGCTGGACTGATCCAGACTCACCGTACCGCCTTCCGGGCAGGGTCAAGGTGAAGCTCGAATCCCCATTCGGGACTTTCGTCCGGGTCGTCCAGGACGCGGTCGCCGATGATCGAGAAACCCATCCGCTCATACATCCCGTGGGCGTCGGCGAACCGCTTGTCTGACCATGCGATCGCCTTGCGATGATCGGTTGAGCGTGCCCAGTCAAGGAAATGCTCCGTCATCAACCGGCCGTACCCTTGTCCCCGGTGTTCTTTTGCGAGATACAACCGCTCTAACTCCGCTTCGTCTCCCCTGTCCAACCCGGCGACGGTCCCGATCACCCTGTTCTGCAACACCAGCACCGAGAAAAACCCGCCCGTTTCTATATACGTCTCCCTGACCGTGTACAGGTCGCGGTGATACTCGTCCGGGTCCCACGTTAGCCGGTACTCGTCGTACACGGACTTGATTACCGAGACGATGCCCTGCTGCCACCGGTCGTGGTAGGGGAGGAGTTGCGGCGCGGACTCGCGGACGCTCACGGCGCGGTTCCTGTCGGCCCGAGTCGCCGTACCGGCAAGCGGCGCTGGTTCTCCACGGTCATCACCTTGCCGGAGCCGTCCGGGTCTGGGCCGGGTTCGGCCATAAGTCGATCTCCCCTGAACGTTCCTGACGGGTCTTCCGGGTGGATGTTCCGGTTATTTGTCACCGGGTCACAGGTGTTGTGCCGGCAAAGCGTACGTCGCTAATTCCGGGGGCGCAAAGGGTGTGAAACCAGGGCGGCGTTTTACTCGCAGGTGCCACCGGTCTATCGCGCCGGACGTGACCCGAAAACGGCTCCAACCGGCGCGTGGACACTCGCCCGGGAATACCGGAGGCCCGTGATAGTGACTACGTCAAATGGCATCGGCCCCGGACGGGGTTACTACCGCCAACGACCACCTCAGGCCCGACGGGTCCGGGATGCCCTGTATCGCTTAAGCCGGGTTGCCGGGTTGATCAGGAGCCGGGCCGGGGTGTTGCCTGGTCTATGGCTGATCTACGAAGGTCGGGTGAATCCCGCTGTTGCGGAACTAAAAGCCGCCTGGAAAGGGCGGCGTGAACCCTGCCGTATCCGCCTGGCGAATGCGGGGAACGGCTGAATCCATGCCTTGAGATAGCTGCGCTACGGCGTTGATGCGGCGTATCGTGTCCTGCTACGTCCAGCCGTCGCACTTCAGCTTCACAGGTTGAAGAGGGCGGCTCCTTCTTTTCGATCAAGTGCCCGGTTACCCGCGTACCAGAGGTGCGATGGCGACGTCAGATACAAAAAGGGATTCCGCGCCGGACACCGCCGTTGAGGCGGGCATCGGAAAGGAATCAGCGCACGCCGGGTCAGGAGGCGGATCGACCGCGCTCGAAGTGTTGCGGATGCGGGACTTCCGCTACCTGTTCGTGGCAAACATCCTCGTGTTCATGGTGTTCCAGATGCGGAACGTCGTCCAGGCGTGGCTGGCCCTGGAGCTGACCGACTCCCAGGCGTGGGTGGGGATCATCGCCGGCTCGCCCGCCATCGCCGTCATTCTTTTGAGCCTTGCCGGTGGGGTCGCGTCAGACAGGTGGTCCAAGCGAACCATCTTGATGTGGGTGCGCGGTTCGATGGCGGTGGTCAACCTCATCGTCGGGTACCTGGTCGCCATCGAAGTCATCTCCATCTGGCATTTACTGGCGCTTTCGATGGTTCAGGGAGGCGCCGTGGCGTTCGGAATGCCGGCCAGCCAGACCATCGTCCATGACGTTGTGGGCCGGAAACGGCTCCTGACAGCCATCTCGCTAAACCAGTCACTTGCTACGACCGGCGCCATCATCGGCCCGGCGTTGGGTGGGGTGCTGCTCGGGGTGGCGGGCATCGCTCCTGTTTACTTCTTGATTGCCGTGATCTATGTGCCGGCGGTAGCCGCCACATGGCGCATCACGACCAACAAGCGCGCCGAGCCGCCGGTCAAAACCTCCGCGATCGCAGACCTCAAGGAGGCGATAGCGTTCGTCCGAAGTTCGCCCGTGCTGAGGCCGCTCATCATCATGAACATCCTGGGACTGATGGCCGGGTTCATCTTCCCGATCATCCCGATCTACGCCCGTGACGTTCTCGATGTGGGGGAGCTGGGCCTGGGGGCGATGATGGCCGCGATGAGCGCCGGGATGGCGGCCGGCGCACTCACCCTGGCGCTCATCGGTGAGGTGAAGCGCAAGGGCTGGCTGCTGTTCCTGTCGCTTGTGCTCGGTGACCCTGCGGCGATCGCATTCGGCTTCTCTCGGGACTTCTACCTGTCGCTGAGCCTGCTGTTTATATTCGGCGTCAGCGCCGGGCTTTACCTGTCGACTCTCTCGACCGTGTTCCAGACACACTCTCCCGATTACCTGCGCGGCAAGATCATGTCTATCTACGCGCTGACGCTTCAGCTATTCCCGCTCGGCTGGATGATCGGCGGTATTGCCGCCCAGACACTTGGCAACGAGATGGCGCTGGTGCTTGGAAACGGGGGAGTCATCTTGGTCGCATGGACGCTTTTCTTCCGGTCACGCGCACTCCGGGAGATGACGTAAACAGGGCCCGTCCACGCGCATCGGACCTGCCGTTCGATGTTCTCGCTAAATTGCGGCGCCCGTGCTATGCCGACGGGTTGATTGCGGAGCCTCGTCCCGCACGAGGGGCTCGTTTCGT
>JADFRU010000192.1:0-4267 GCA_022561115.1 Chloroflexota bacterium
GCGACAACAGACCGGTGAAGTTGAGCCGCGAGTGGACCGGGGCCGACCTGCGGATCACGACCGGGTTCGTCGAACCGCATTTCTTCGCCGGGTTCAGCGGCGGCCCAAAGATGGTCGCTCCGGGACTCGCAGGGATCGAGACCGTAGTGACGCTGCACAACGCAGCCCGCATAGGCCATCCCGACGCGACCTGGGGCGTGATCGAAGGCAATCCGGTCCACGACGATGTGCGCGCAATAGCGCGCGCCGCCCAACCCGACTTCAGCGTGGACGTTGTTCTCAATAGCGACCAGCAGGTGACGGGCGTGTACGCAGGGGACCTGTTTGCCGCACATGCCGCGGCATGCAGACAGGCGGCGGCGGACTCGATGCAGCCGATCTCCCGGCCGTTCGATGTCGTGATCACGAGTAACTCCGGCTTTCCGCTGGACCAGAACCTGTACCAGGCCGTTAAAGGCATGTCCGCCGCCGCACGGGTAGTCAATCCCGGAGGGCTGATCGTGTGCGCTGCCGAGTGTCGCGACGGCATCCCGGACCACGGCTCGTACGCCGAAATCCTCTCGGCGCGGCCGGACCCGGCATCGCTGCTGGAAATGATTGAAACGCCGGGTTACTTCGAGCCGGACCAGTGGCAGGTGCAGATACAGGCGAAGATCCAGATGAAGGCACGGGTGCTGGTAAAGGCGGACGCGTTGACGGACGCCCAGCTCGCTGCGGCCCATTTCGAGGCCGTCGACGACATCACCGCGGCCGTCGAAGCCGCGGGAGACGATGCGACGATATGCGTTCTGCCGGAAGGGCCGCAGACGATTCCGTTCATCTCGTAAGGCGCTGCTTGACGTGAGGCGACAAACGGGCTCAACGACGCATCCCCGAGAGCGTGCCATCACCTGAAGTACACGGCTGCTGGACAGCCAGGACGGTTTCTGAGCGCGAGTCCTGTCATCCTCCTCGTAACTTGTCGTATCGAGGAACGAGCGAGGCAGAAATAAACCTGGACTTGAGTCCCGCAATCCTGGGTACATACGCCCAACCTGAACTCAATCCCGTCATCCTGGGCTTAATCCCGCCACCTGAACTCGATTCAGGATCCGCTAGACCCCACCGTCACGGGTTGCTTCTTTAGACGAGATCGACCTTCCACTGACGACGCCATTGCTTGAGCCGCATTTCTTCCCGCGTCGCTTCCTGCCCCTCCAGGGTCGCGTCGAGAAAGACCGTCCTCGTACGGCCGTACCGGCCGCGAAACCGGGAGAGAATGCGCGCTTGTGCCGCCTCACACGCCGCTCAAGGCCGCCGGTTACGCACACATAAGGGCGTTAAGAATGGCCATCATGTTTCGTCCCCCGGCATCGCGAGGTCACGATACTTGAACGGATCCTGAATCGAGTTCAGGATGACTGGAATCGAACTCAGGATGGCAGAAATCAAGTTCGGGGTCACAGGTTTCGGGTTCGGGGTGACGGGATTCGAGTTCAGTGAGAACCGGTTTCGGGTTCAGGGTGGCGGGATTCGGGTTCGGGGTGAGAGGAATTATTGAGGAGGACAGGAACGAGTTCTGGAGGGCAGGGCGTGCCCGTGCGATCGCCGGCCGGCGGCGAAATTCACTTCGACATGCTCGGCACATGCTTCGTAACTGGCCGTTTCAGAACGACTCGCCGTGAGAACAAAAGCGTGAGGTAGCCTGAGCCTATGCCGAACACACAGGTACGTTTCGCCGTTCCAGATGACGCGGCCACAATCGTCCGGCTTGTCCGGTCGCTCGCCGTGTACGAGAAGGAGTCTGTCGAGATCGTCCGGCTAACCGAGGCCGACGTTCTACGTGACGGGTTTGGCGATCCGCCGCGGTTCGAAACCCTTCTCGCCGAACTTGACGGGACGCCGGTCGGGTTCGCCCTGTTCTTTCACAACTACTCGACCTGGCAGGGAAGGCCGGGGCTGCACCTGGAGGACCTGTACGTTGAGGAGCACGCCCGCGGTCACGGCCTGGGTGCGGACCTGATGCGTGAGCTGGCGCGTATCGCACAGGAACGCGGTTGCGCCCGGCTGGAGTTGTCGGTACTCGACTGGAACCCGACGCGCGAGTTTTATCACCGGCTGGGGTTTGAACAGATGGATGAGTGGCTGGCCTACCGTCTCGACGGTCCCGGGATCAAGAAGCTGGCGGGCGGGTAAACCGCCTGCGGACGCCGGTTACCTTCTCGTTGACCTTACGGTGACAGCGACCCTCTTGGCGGGACGCAGCCGCGTCTGGATCAGCCACCACATGCCCACGCCCAACAGGCCGGCCACGCTTCCGTTCACAACGGCCGACTCAGCGGAATACGCGCCCACCCACGGAGTCAGCAACACGAGCAGAAATGCCCAGATGAAACTGCCACGAAAGGCGCGCACCGGGGTAGCGCTGCGCCAGGCGTTCACAAACACGACTCCCGTGAGCGCCAGTATGAGCATCGGAAATATGAGCGTTCCAAACGTCATAACGGCGGCAGTGTAGCACCGGTAACGTGTAAACAGCGCCCGAGCTTGAAGACCGGAAGAGCGCCCGGGATTCCGGATGCCGTGGTGGTTATATCTGCGTATATCGGGGCGTTAAGATGCGCTCGCAGCGGGCGGCGCGCCCGTGCCTCACTCCAGTCCCGGAGAATGTCTTGGTTACGAGCGAAGTCAAGATCGCCGACACCGTCGAAGGTCCGATCCCGCCGCGGGTCGACAGCGACGAATGGCCCGGCAAGATCCACACCCGTATCCAGGACGTTGTGGACGCTAAAGGACCGGCGCCGTGGTCGGTATCGTTGATCAAGGACGAGCGGAACAACGTAACGCTCATCGCAAACGACCCCGGCTCGGGCAACATCCCGCACTGGCACAAGGATTTTGACGAGTGGTGGATCGTGATGCGCGGGACGCTCCAGTGGCACTACACGGGCGGGAAAACCGTGACCGCGACCGAGGGCGATGTGGTGTGGGTGCCGCGCGGCGCTGTGCATCACATTCAGAACGTCGGCGACGGCCTGTCGTTGCGTCTTGCCGTGTCACAACCTCCTGCCGAGCACTACTCCTCTCCCTGCAATGTGTGCGACTACGCTCCAGATGCCGCGCCCGTCTTCGGCATCGCTGATGTCATAGCCCCGGGTTCGCTGACGATTACAGACACGGTCGAGGGGCCGATCCCTCCACGCATCGACAACACAGATTGGCCGGGCGTGCTGCACACGTCGATCGAGGCGATACAGGCCAAACATGCGGGCGAGAAAGAGTGGCACGAGTTCATCGTGTCGGACGAACGGAACATCGCTACGCTGCTCGCCCACCCCGAAGGCCGCGGCAACGATCCCCACTATCACAAGGATTTCGACGAGTGGTGGTACGTGGCGGCCGGACAGATCCGCTGGGAGTTGAGCGGCGGGAAGACCTTCGTCGCGAGCAAGGGCGACATCGTCTGGGTCCCTCGCGGGACGACGCATCACATCACCACCGAAGGCAAAGAGACCTCGATACGCCTGGCCATCGCCATGCCGCCGGGCGGCCACTGGAGCGCCCGGTGCGATGTGTGCGGCAAGGAGAAATCTGACCAGGAAGTGAGTTGGATGGACGTTCCAAAGACCAACGAGCAACTTTCCGGGTGACGCTCCTGGAATAGCGTCTTCGACAAATAGACTTCCCCCTCACCCTGGCCCTCTCCTGCTGGGAGAGGACTTCTTTTTGCCCCCTCCTAATCCGGCAGGTGGATGACCATTAGTACTAATGGCTCCGACGAGACGTTCTCGGAGTAGTGCCCTTTGCCGGTCTTATCCGCCGTCAGAAAAACCTGGCCGGGCTTGAATCGACGTTTCTCCCCGTCGCTCACCGTGATCTCCGCCTCGCCCGATACCACGACCAAGTATTGCGTCACCGGCGTGGGATGCCAGTCGCCGGCCGGACCAGGGGAAACCATCAGAACGCCAACCTTGGTCGCAGCTTCAAGCTCCGATAGATACACGGGATCGGCCGGTGGGGCGTAGTCGACTTCTTTGAGCGCCACCTCCACCGTCTCGAAGTGGCTCTCACCATCCTCGTCTGCGTATATCCGATCGTACGTCACCGCCATATCTACACCTGCTCTATGTCTCAACGCTTCCGCCGTCTGCCGAAGCGTAAAGAGTGACCATTGCCGCCGTAAATTTTTATCGTACATCACGATCTTATATAATGGACAGCACCCGGATTCATAAATAACTATCAACGCCCCTCCATGTACACAGCGTCCTCCATCTTCTGGGAAGGG
>JADFRU010000193.1:0-4253 GCA_022561115.1 Chloroflexota bacterium
GATCGAAACGATGACGGCCATCGAGGAAGCGACCCTGGCCGTTCGAGCGGCCAAAGACAATACAGACCTGCTCGTGATGTCCACGATGGTGTACGACCCGGGTCCGCGCGGGTATTTCACGATGATGGGCATCACGCCGGAACGCGGCGTCAAGGAGTTGCGAGAAGCCGGGGCGGACGTGGTCGGCACGAACTGCGGCAACGGCATCGAGCGGATGATCGAGATCGCCAGGCTTATGCGCGCCGTGGATGACGGGTTCATGATCATCCATTCAAACGCAGGCATCCCGGCGATCGTCGGTCTTGATATCGTTTATCCGGAAACGCCCGAGTTCATGGCGGAGCGCTTCAAGACGTTGCGGGACCTGGGAATCAACATAATCGGCGGGTGCTGCGGCACCGGCCCGGACCACATCAAGGCCCTGGTGAATACGCTCAAAGGCTAACGAATCGACCCGGCTCCCTCCTTGTACTCACCGAACGCGAGCGCGTTCGCAGGTACAGGGCCAGGGACCCAGAGGACACACCTTGCGATGACAACGCTCCAACAACTCAGACCACGGGACGTGATCGCCCGCTACGGTGATTGCGTTGAACTGGTGCCTATGGACCCGAATTTCCATGACATCAGCATCGGACTGTACGAACGGGATGGCGTGGCTACCGTCTGGACCTTCAGCAGACGCGACGGCGTGGAAGACCGTCTCCAGGTTGTCGTTGACCGGCTGATCCAGCTCGGCGGGATGGAGCAGGCCGGTGAATGGAACCGCCTGCGATTCCATTGCGGACGCATCCACACACGCCCGCTGAAGTTCCTCACCGTCGCCGCCATCGAGCGCACGCCGGAACGGGATCGCCCGGAAGAGTTGCGTATCCAGGACTCCAAGAGCGCCCTGACTATCCAGTTGACGGGAGAGCAGGCAGGCGATCGTTACGTCTACCGCGTTTCTGTGACCGGCGAGGCCAAGAACCCGGCGGCGCGCCTTCGCGCCATCATCGCCGGGTTCTTGCGTTACGGTGAGATGGAGAAGATCGATGACACAAGCGTCTCGTTCGATTGCGGCCAGCGCCACGATGGGCTGGCACGGCTGATACTGCCCTACTCAAGGAACATCAGCGCCGTCGAGGATGCCCTTGAAGCCGACGCCCTGCGCGGGCAGATGACCACCTCAACCCTCGGTTTCGCTTCAACCTGATCCCGGACCTGGTACGCCGCCGGAGGCCACCTGATGCCATACGAAGAGACGATGACCCCGCGAGAACGCGTAATGAACGCGCTCGCCGGCCTCCCCGTTGACCGCACCCCCGTGTCCAACCCGACAAACGTAGCGACCGTCGAGTTGATGGACCTGGTCGACGCGCCATTCCCCGACGCCTGCCGGGACCCTGAACTAAACGCCCGGCTCGCAGCGACCGGATACACCGAACTCGGCTTCGACTCTATCCAGCCCTACTTCACCATCATCCAGGAGTCGTCCGCCCTCGGCTGCGAGATGCAGTGGGAGCAAAAGGACAACTGGCCAACGGTGCGCATGTCCAACCCGATCTGGAAGGGGGAATCCGACGTCAAGATCCCTGCGGATTTCCTTGAGCACAGGGACACGAAAAGCGTCACGGGGGCGATCGAAATTCTGAAGCGTGAGTTTGGCGACGAGGTCGCTATCATCGGCAAGTCGATGGGACCGTGGACAATCGCCTACCACGTGTTCGGGGTCGAGGCCTTCCTATTGATGACTATCGACGATCCTGACATGACGATGCGGATCCTGGACAAGCTGAAAGAGGCCACGGTCCTGTACGCCGACGCGCAGATCGCCGCCGGGGCGGACGCCATCTGCCTGCCGGACCACGCCACCGGTGACCTGGTCTCCGGGGAGTACTACAAACGCTTCCTCCAGGACATCCACACCGAGATGGCGGAACGCATCGATGCTCCGCTCATCCTGCATATCTGCGGCCGCACGCTGGACCGCATGCCGTACATCGCCCAGACCGGCATGGCGGCGTTCCACTTTGACTCCCGCAACGACCCGTTCGAAGCGATGGAAGCCGTTGACGGCGGCATCAACCTCGTGGGCAATATCAACAACCCGGAGACGCTCTACGCCCGCGGGCCGGACGATGTTCGTGCGGAGGTATATGCCTGTCTTGAGGCCGGCGTGCAGATGATCGCCCCGGAGTGCGCCATACCCCTCCAGACCAAACTCCAGAACCTCCTGGCCATCCCGGAGGCGGTCAAGGACTGGAGCGCGGAACGACTGTAGTCCGGCCCCCGGCGCCCTTGGGGCGATAAACCACGCATACGTGGGGTCCACCCTTATTGACAGATATATAACGATATGTTTATGTGTGCGTATGGATCGCTGAAGCTGCCCGCGCACTGATGCGACTTCGCCCGTAGTTGACCTGGAGAATCGGCCTTTGCCTATCGTTCATGAAGGACTCGCACGAGAGTTCGAGTACGTCACCCAGGAAGACGAGCGGGAGATGATCCTCGCCCAGATCGAGGCCGGGGACGCGCTCATGCAGCAGATGGCGTACAGCCTGATAACGGGCGACCATCACGCCATCGACGAGCTGACCCAACAGGCGCTCGGAGAGGGACGGGAAGCCAACGACATCCTTGATGAAGGACTGATCGCAGGGATGGCCGTCGTAGGCGTCAAGTTCCGGGACAACATCATCTTCGTTCCGGAAGTTCTTATCGCCGCACGCGCAATGAAGGCCGGCATGGCGCACATCGATCCGATACTTTCGGCGTCCGGCGTGGAGCCGGTCGGCACATGCGTCTTCGGGACCGTGAAGGGTGACCTGCACGACATCGGCAAGAACCTCTGCATCATGATGATGCGGGGAGCCGGTTTCGTGGTCCATGACCTCGGGGTCGATACCAAGCCAGACGAGTTTATCGACGCCGCCGAGGAGCATGGTGCGGACCTCGTAATGATGTCCGCCCTGCTCACAACGACGATGCCGAACATGGGCCGCACCATCACCGCCTTCGAGGACATGGGGCTGCGGGACGGTTACAAGTTCATGACCGGCGGCGCACCGGTGACGCAGGAGTTCGCAGACGACATGGGCGCTGATGGGTATGGCGACAACGCCATATCCTGCGTGGCGAAGGCCAAGGAGCTACTTGGAGTGGCCCAGACGGCCAGGTCCGGGTAACGATTACGGGACGGCCAACATGGCGGAATCATCCAACAATCCCACGCCCGGAAACCGGGCAGACCCAGACCGCTTACGCGCAAGCATGTCCCGGCTTATGGATATCTACGCCGGTATCTCTGAAACCGCCGCGGCCCCCGGACAGACCCGCTGCCCTTACAAGGACGCCCGGGCGCGCTGTACGGCGAAGTTTCCCTGCCGGAACCAGTACTACAAGGTCGTCGGCGAAAAGGCGATCTGTACCGGTAGCGATGACCTCGACTACCGCCTGGCGTGGGAGACGTAGCGGTTCAACAGATGCTTCCCACTCATACAACTCCCCTCATACAGCCCGCCATGCCCACGAAGGCGGGAATCCAGACCGCATGCTGTTAGCGACAGGATGTCCATCAACGCAACGCTCCGGGAAAGATCCGACGAGCGTCTCTCGGCTTCCCGTCCGCTCGGGAATGACGGGTGATCTGACTAGGTTCCGACACCCCTAGCAGCGGACGGCAATCGGGCCGTCAAAACCTGCCCGGCTGGTAGATGGCGGCCAACTCAGACCTTTTGGCCCAACTGAAAAGGAAACATGGCGCCACTTCATCACGGTGACGAAATCCTGGAACTGGTCGCCGACCAGAGCATCTTCGATTACGCCGATGCGCTGAGCGTCCGCGTGCCAACGTCCTGTGGACGTACCGGTGAGTGCCACGAGTGCATCATCGAGGTGAAACGCGGGCGGGAGGCGTTGAACGCTCCAACAGAGGCCGAGCGATTTCTCCTGAACGACAGCTACCGGCTCGCCTGCCAGGCCATCGTCAAGGACCCTGACGCCGATATCGAGTTCGCCGTACTCAGGCGGCAGCCGCGCATCATGACCCGCACCGTCTCGCGCCCCGTTCCGCTCGATCCGCTGACCACCCGCGTCGGCGATGACGTGGTGTTCGACGGACGCGTCATAGACCGCTACCGCGGGCACATCTACGGGCTTGCTATCGACGTCGGGACCACGACGGTGGTGCTGAACCTCGTCGATCTGGAGTCCGGTGACATCCTTTACACGGGCTCTTTTGAGAATCCGCAGCGGTTCGGCGGCAGCGA
>JADFRU010000194.1:0-4210 GCA_022561115.1 Chloroflexota bacterium
AGCGGGTGATCGTCCGGCGGCGCGGTGTCTTCAAGGACGTCCAGGCCTGCTCCGCCGATCTCGCCCTTCCCCAGCGCTTCGATAAGGGCAGGTTCATCGATCAGCGGGCCGCGGGCGGCGTTTATCAAGAAGGCGTCGCTCTTCATCAACCGGAGTTCGCGCGTCCCGATCATGCCGCGGGTCTCGGGGATCAACGGGGCGTGAAGCGTCACAAAGTCAGACTCGGTGAGCATCTGGTCCAGCGAGGTCATTCGCACACCTTCGGGAGCGGCCGCCTGCTCCACGAACGGGTCGTGGGACAGCACCGTCATCCCGAAGGCCAGCGCCCGTTTAGCGACGGCGCGTCCGATACGTCCCATCCCGGCGATTCCGAAGGTCTTGTCCCGCAAGCGGTGCATCGTATCGGTCAGCGAGACGGCGGCCCAGCCTGACGCCTTGACGATGGCGCTGTGCCTGACGATCTTGCGGTTGAACGCAAGCGTCAACCCCATGACGTGATCGGCGACCTCGTCTATGCAGTAGTCCGGGACGTTGGTGACCACGATGCCGAGTTCCGTGCAGGTGGCGATGTCCAGGTTATCGACGCCGATGCCGTAGCGGGATGCGATCTTGCAGTTGGGGGCGTTGCGGAGCACGGCGGCGGGAACCTGGGCGAAGCAGAACATGATGGCGTCAACGTCCGCAGCGAGTTTCGTCAGGGTCTCCACCGAGGCGTCGGGGGCGACGACCGGCTCGATACCGGCGGCCTGCAGCACGGCCGTCTCGGCATCGATGTTGGGCCAGACGTAGTCGGTAATAAGAACCTTGCTCACGTTTTGTTCCTCGGGAGGTTTCTCGGCGGTAGTGACGGTCTTGGATGGTGGAGCGCGACGCCCGGTTGGTCCTCGCCCGGATCTTCTCCGGGCAGAGGATTATTTCAATTCCCAGAAGGCTAATGGGAATGGGCTGGATGTTGAACAGTCAGGTGCTCGTGTGCGTCCCGGTGATGGAACGTCTGTCCCGGGGACGTTTCCGGATCAACGTGCACCATTATCCGGCCTGAATGTGGCACCGCATCGAGCAACGCGTGCTCTACCGCGGCCGCGATCCGATGCCCGTCAGAGACTTCAAGATCGCCGGTCACAGAAATGCTCAAATCGATGTAAATCTCGTGCCCGGACCACCGGGCCCGAATGTCAGAAACCTCAACGACTTCCGGCGTGCCGAGCGCCGTGTCACGGATGTGTTCAACGGTTTTTGTATCGATGCCGTCCAGGAGGTGTACCAGGACCGGTTTCGCTGCGGATTTGAGCAGCCACAGGATCATGCCGACGATGACGAGCCCCACGAGCGGGTCAACGAGTTGCCAGCCGGCGAGCGCGCCGATCGCAGCAGCGACCACGGCCAGGCTGGTCAGGCCATCGGTCCGGGCGTGATAGCCATCCGCCACCAGCGCTGCGCTGGCGATACGGCGTCCCACGCGAATCCGAAGGATCGCCACCGCCTCGTTGCCCGCGAACCCGATGAATCCCGCCGCCATCAACACCCACGGAAACTCGATATCCCGCGGGTTGATGAGCCGGTCGATCGATGTGTACGCGGCGATCACTGCGCTGGCGAGGATAAGGAGGAGGACGATTACACCCGCCAGGTCTTCAACTCGCCCGTAGCCGTATGTGAACCTTCCGCCCGGTTTTCGCCTCATAAGGACGAAGGCGATCCACAGTGGAATTGCGGTAGCTGCATCACCGAAGTTGTGAACGGTGTCGGACAGCAGAGCGACACTGCCCGAAATAAACACGATCACGAGTTGAAAGACGGCCGTTATCCCCAGCAGGACAAGCGACCACTTCACCGCCCGGATTCCGGCCTCTGTACCGGACAGTGACCTGAAAAGCGTCGGGTCTACGGTTCCATGAGAATGCCCGTGCCCGTCTTGGTCTTCATGTCCGTCTTCGTGTTCGTCTTCGTGGTTGTGCGGCATCGAATACCTGTATTCGCTAGTGTCACGCTATTGTCCACCAGGGATTCAAGATTGCCGAAGTCCCGATGGATTAAGAGGCGGCACCGCGATCATAAACCACCGCCGGGAGACACCAATTCAGGTCGTTTCCCTTGCCATCCATCGCGCCAGTGTTCGCAGCGCGTGATGTTGGCGAGGGTTCGCCGGTTTCGGATGCTTACGGAGTGACGACCGGCTCGGCGGACACGAGGCCGAGGTTTTCACAGGTCCGGGCGACGATAGCCGCGCGGTTGAGGGTGTAAAAGTGGAACTCGTTCACGCCCTCAAGCATCAGCCGGTGGATGAACTCCGTGGCGACACTGACGGCGACGGTGGATCGCGCCTGGGAGCCGTTTCCAACCCGGCCAAACCGGGCGACGAACCAGTCAGGGATGCTGGCGCCGCAACGCGCCGCAAAACGGCTGGCGCTGATGATGTCGGTCACGGGCAGCACCCCGGGCACTACAGGCACCGTTATACCGGCGGCGCGGACGCGGTCCATGAAGCGCAGGTAAACATCAGGCTCGAAGAAGAACTGGGTGATGGCGCGCGTCGCCCCGGCGTCGATCTTGCGTTTCAGGTTGTCCAGGTCAACAGCGGCGTTAGATGATTCAGGGTGTGTCTCCGGGTAGGCGGCCACGGTGATCTCGAAATCGCCGATACGCTTGAGACCCTCAACGAGGTCAGAGGCATACCGGTAGCCGTCTGGATGTGGCTGGTACCGGTCGGTCCCGGCCGGCGGATCGCCGCGTAGCGCCACTATGTGACGAATGCCCGCGTCCCAGTAGTCGCGCGCCACTTCGTCAACTTCTCCACGCGACGCGCCGACACAGGTCAGGTGCGCCGCGGGAGGGATGTCGCTCTCGGCGAGCATGCGCCGGACAATCTGGTGGGTTCGCTCACGCGTGCTCCCGCCCGCGCCGTACGTGACCGATACGAACCGCGGTCCGTACGGCTCAAGTCTTCGGAACGATCGCCAGAGGGTGCGGACGGCGGATGGCGTGCGCGGAGGAAAGAACTCGAACGAAATTTCTGGCAGCCTGCGGGTGGTTGAAATCAACTGGCAGCCACCGCCGGGTCTCGTGATGATGGGGAACCGTTCACAACCGCTGCGTGTACCGGCGACGCCAGCCAGACGTTCACCGTCAGCGGTTCTCCCTTCAGCTCCCGGGTGAGCTCACACGACATGCCGGCCGCACGGCACCACGCAACGACCTCCTCGGTAGCGAGGCCGAGCCGGTGGTGGGCGTGTTCCTTGAGGAGTACCTGTTGCGTGTGCGGCGCGAAGTCCACGATCACGAGCCGTCCGCCGGGGCGAAGTACCCGTCTCGCTTCCGCGATCGCTGCAGCGGGCTCGGTTGCGTAGTGAAGAACCTGGTGAAACACCACGGCGTCCTGCGAGCCGTCGTCAAACGGCAACGCATACATATCTCCGTGACGGACCTGGCAATGCTCCAACCCGGGCTTACCCAGGTTTACCCGGGCCACCGCCAGCATTGCGTGTGACAGGTCGATGCCAACGCCGCTCTCGATGTCCGGCGCCATCACCTCAAGGATGCGGCCTGTGCCGGTTCCGATGTCCAGAAGATCGGCGACATCGCCACCGCCGAGCAGGTCCCGGACGCACGCTTCCACCTCGAGTTCGGGGACGTACATCGACCGGATCTGGTCCCAGCGCGGTGCGTTTTCGTTGAAGTAGGCGGTGGCAGCCCTGGCTCGCGCCTCCTTGATCTCCTCCAGCCGTTCAAGATCGCGCCCGTACGTCTTGTCGTCTTCCGGGATCAGGTCAACGATCGCCCGCCCCAGGCGTGGCCCATCGGCGCCGTTTGCGAGCCGGTAGAACGCCCACTGGCCCTCCCGGAAGCGGCTCAACAGTCCCGCTTCACAGAGCAGCTTGAGGTGCCGGGAAACGCGCGGCTGACTCTGGCGCAGAATCTGCGTTAGCTCGGTCACGGTGAGTTCAGCGCGAGCGCAGAGGGTGAGCAGGCGGAGCCGGGTCGGCTCGCCCGCAGCCCTCAGTCCGGCCAGAAGCTGTTCCATCAGGTGCTCACAGGTTCGGGGAACTCTTGGCATGTCCCCGGAAAATCCTGGTTGAAGTTAAGTACCTGCATATAAACATTTCCTTATATGTCGGTCAAGCGCTGCAGGTGGCGCTGAGTGACGCCCCCCCCCAAGCCCCCGGGTTTCGCCTCGCCGTGTTCCGACGCCCGGCGCGGCTGAAGTTCAGGC
>JADFRU010000195.1:0-4199 GCA_022561115.1 Chloroflexota bacterium
TTCGAGGCGCCGGTGCCGGGAGCTTCACTTGTCGGCATCGAGGTGCCGAACTCCGTGCCGTCAGCGGTCACGCTGCGCACCGTCATGGACTCGGATGCGTACAAGGAGTTCGAGGCTGACGCACCGTTGCCAGTTCCGCTCGGCGTTGGCAGCGGCGGCGAGAACATCATTATCGATCTGACCCGCATGCCCCACCTGCTGGTCGCGGGCGCCACCGGGTCCGGCAAGAGCGTGTGCATGAACAGCATCGCCACCGGCCTCCTGATGAGCCGCACGCCGGAACAGGTCCGTATCGTGATGATTGACCCCAAACGCGTCGAGCTGACGCCGTACGCCGGCGTGCCGCACCTGTACGCGCCGCCGGTTGTTGAGCCGGACGTTGCTGTCGGGATACTGAAGGCGCTCGTGGAGGAGATGACGGACCGCTTCAAAGTGCTTGAAAGCGCCGGGGTCCGTAACATCATTTCCTACAACGACCAGGCCGTGACGAAGATGCCCTACCTGGTCATCATGGTGGACGAGCTAGCGGACCTGATGCTGTCCGCCGCATCGGAGGTCGAGCGCCTGCTCTGCCGTCTCGCGCAACTTGGCCGCGCAACCGGTATTCACCTGGTCATCGCCACCCAGCGACCGTCCGTTGACGTAGTGACCGGGCTGATCAAGGCTAATTTCCCCAGCCGCATCTCGTTCAGCGTGAGCTCGCAGATCGATTCCCGGACGATCATCGACGGCGTTGGAGCGGAGAAGTTGCTTGGCAAGGGCGACATGCTGTTTCTGCCCATCGACCGGCCGAAGCCGCTGCGCATCCAGGGTGCGTTCCTCGGTGATTCAGAAGTCGCCGCCGTGGTCGATTTCTGGAGGGCGGTCAAAGGCCCCAGGCTCCCGTCCATCGAGCCGGCGACAGCCTCGGCCGACACCGGTAATTTTGGCGATGGCGGCCACGACGGCGATTCGCTGTTCGACCGGGCGAGCGAGATGGCCGGCGCGCACAAAACCCTCTCCGTGTCACTGCTGCAGCGCCGGCTCCGCATCGGTTACCCGCGTGCCGCCCGGCTTATGGATGAACTGGAAGAGGCAGGCGTCGTCGGCACGGGTGAGCCAGGAAAACCGCGGCCCGTTCTCTAGGCGTCGGGGCTTCCAGCGGGCAACGAGAGCGTCATTGTGCCGGGGCATCATCCCGGGACGTTGTTTGGCCACAGGTGAACGGCGGGTCTCTGGCACGATTGGCCGGTGTCAGCCCCCAGCGCCACTTCCCAATGCCATCCTCCGGGAAAGCGCGGTAACCTTGGATAGAGGTCGCCCGTGACGAATATCACTCCACTGTTCCCAGGTCAGGATCTTCCTGACGGCGCAGAACCACGTGAGCTTGACCTCGAAGGCGTTCGGGAGACCTGTCTCGCATGTGGCGGGTCGCTGCTGGACAGCCCTACCTACGACCGCTACCTGGTCTGCCCGCGCTGCCGGTTTCACTACACCATGTCCGCACGGCGGCGGGTCGAGATGCTCGCCGACGCCGGAACCTTCCACGAGACCTCGCGCTGGATCAGGTCACTCGATCCGCTCTCGTTCTCTGCGAGAGTTCCCTACCGGGACAGGTTGCTCCGGGACCAGGACCGCACCGGGCTGACCGAGGCCGTGATAACCGGGGTTTGCACGGTCGGTGGGACGCCGACGATCCTGATCGTCCTGGACTTCGGCTTCCTTGGCGGAAGCATGGGCCTTGTCGTGGGAGAAAAGGTCGCCCTTGCGCTGCAACTGGCTGCGCGCAAGCGTTACCCGGCCGTCGCCGTCATTAACAGCGGCGGCGCTCGCATCCAGGAAGGCGTCCTTTCGCTCATGCAGATGGCGAAGACGACCGTTGCCGCAAACGAGATGCACCGGCGCGGCGTTCCCCTGATATCGGTCCTCGGAGACCCGGCGACGGGGCAGGTCTACGCCTCGTTCGGCACGCAGGCTGACCTGATTTTTGCGGAGCCGGGCGCACACGTGGGGTTCGCTCCGTTCCGGGCCGTTAAAGAACAGGCCGGCGCCTCGTTAACCGCCGGTCAGCACACGGCGGAGGTCCACTTCCGGAACGGCATGATCGATGGCGTGGTCGACAGGGAGCGGATCAAGCACGTCGTCTCCACCGTGCTGGAACTCTTGAGGCCGGAGTTCCGGCTTACCAAGCGACGCCGCGGCCGGCCGCCGCGGACACGTCCGCGGCGCATGGAAGCGTGGGAGATGGTGCAACTCGCCCGTCACCCGGAGCGTCCGACGGCGCGCCATTTTATTGACCATGTGTTCGCCAATCTCGTGGAGCTTCACGGAGACCGGCAGTACGCCGACGCGTCGGAGGTCATCACCGGCGTAGCGCGGTTGGCCGGGCAGTCGGTCGTGGTGATCGGGCAGGAGAAAACGCCGCCGAGTGGCATCGTCTCGTCCTCGGAAGACGACACGCCGACGGGCCTGTCCGCCAGCGGCTCAATCACGCCAGAGGGTTTCGGCAAGGCGCGTCGCGCCATCCGGTTCGCTGACCGGTTCAACCTGCCGATCGTCATCCTCGTGGATACGCCCGGGTCTGCGCTCGACCTCGAGGCGTGGGAGCGCGGCCAGGCGCACGCCATCTCGCAGACGATATCGACCCTCCTGGACGTCGAAGTCCCGACCATCTCCGTGTTGATCGGGGAGGGCGGCAGTGAGGCGGCGCTCGCCTTTGCCGTGACGGACCGCGTCTTGATGCTCCAGAACGCCATCTACACGCCGATATCGCCGGAACGGGCGGCGGCGGCGGAGCTGCGGGATTCGAGCGCCGCCGAGCAGGTGGTTGACGCGCTTCGGCTGACCTCCGTCGACAGTCGCCGGATGGGCATCATTGACGACATCGTGAGGGAGCCTGACGGTGGGGCGCACCGCGACCCGCTGGAGGCGTCACGCCTGCTCAAACGGGCGCTGATGATCGAGATCACGGAGATCGTGGAACGACATCGCCGGACGCTCGTTAGACGCCGCCATCGGAAGTACAGGCACATCGGAGAGTCCGGCCGGCCGTTCCGGTCCGCGCTAAGGCGCGAGTTGAACGTCTGGCGGAGGGCCCTTGGCGCCAGCGTCCGCGCCCTGAGAACCAGCGCCGATGCCGAGGTTGCGGTGAGTTCCGGCGCGGACGCCGAGCCGGACGACTAAAAGCCGGCGTTGCGGAGCCGGGTTGGACCCGTGAAAAGCGGCTGAGAGGCTCAACTGAGGCAACGCGCCCCCAAATGAAAACCCCGGCGGGGGTATCAAAATGATCGCCCCATCGGGGCCAGCACGAACCGCTCTATCGCCTCCGCGACGCCGTCTGAATCCACGTCGCCCACCGATTCCCTGGCCGCGGCGCGCACATCATCGGACGCTCCGCCCATCGCAACCGGCAGTCCCGCCACGTCGAACGCCTCGATGTCGTTGAGGGAGTCGCCCACGAACACCACGCCTCCAAGCGAAACCCCGAGCCGCTCCGCCCAGCTTCGCAGCCCGGAACCCTTGTCGATGCCGCGCCGGGTGTAGTTCAAGTACCAGCGTTCTCCGTCGTGACCGAGCGAAAGAATGGTCGATACGCCGTCGGGAGCCAGCGCCATCGCGTCCCGGACCGCACGCTCTTGCCGTTGCGGCGCGGCGTTCCGGTCTGCCGTTGAGGTGGCGATCACCGTTATCTCCCACCGGTCAATGTCCGCCACCCTTCGCACCATGTGCCATCCGTCCACGGCAAAGAACCGCATCTCGCTATTGTTCTCAAGCGCCGTCGTGATCCGTAGCGCGTCCTCCGGGGCGATCAGATGGGCCTCGATGGTCGTGTTGGTTGAAGGGTCCAGCAGCCGCGCCCCGTTGTCCGATATCTGCGGCGTCGTCAACCCGAGCTCCCGGGCGTACCGGGCGACATCCGCAGGCTCCCGGCCGGAAGCGATTGCGACCGGGACAACGGCCGCGGCTTTACGCACCGCCGCCGCCACGCGGGGGGAGAAACGCTCGTTCCGGTCCAGAAGATTCGGTTCAAGGTCATCCTGCTTCGGGTGGGGCTGTCGCTGCTGTTGCTGCTGGTGCTCCTGAATTTCCTGGATTCGGATCGGCTCGTCGAGATAGCGGCACGGTTGAATCCTTGGTTGTTGATCCTCGCCGTACCGTTTCTGGTGCTACTGACGGTGGTCGGAAGGCTGCGCGGGTGGCTGTTTCTGCGGGCTGGCGGC
>JADFRU010000196.1:0-4180 GCA_022561115.1 Chloroflexota bacterium
GGGCATGTCGGGGTTCGAGGGCGACCCGGACGAGGCGAGCACGCCAGGAATCGAGGACGCTCCGGATGAGGTTGGCGCTTCGGGGCTCGAGGGCGACCCGGACGAGGTGAGCACGCCAGGAATCGAGGACGCTCTGGATGAGGTTGGCGCTTCGGGAGTTGAGGGCGACACGGAAGAGGCGGACTCCACAGATCGCCCTGCGCCCGGATAGAAAAGACGCCTTGCGCGTTCAACCGTGATTGAACGCAAGATTTCCCTTCATCCCCACCTCCAGACGTCGGCAGAGGAGAACCGGCCCTCCCTTCAGAACTGGCCCGATGAAACGCCAGCTCGCAGACACGGGGTTTGCTCTGCGCTCGGCCCAACACCACATGACCCAGCGCCGCAATCGAGCAGCGCGGTCGGTGAAACCTAGATCGAGTCCCGGTAATCCTCTGCATTGTCCCGGGGCGCGTATCCGAGAACATCCCGGGCGTGATCGATGTCCCAGAACCGCCACTTGTTGTCCGATACACCGTAGAAGATGTCGAACTGGAGCGGCTGGTGGTCAAGGCACAGCCGGATTAGCTGCACCACGTCGCGATGGCTGCACCAGGTGGCGAGTTGCCGTATGTCTGTTGGACGGTTGGCGCGATTCACCGTCCCGATGCGAAGGCAGGCCACTTCCAGCCCGAAGTTCTCGGCGTAATAAGCGCCTGTCGCCTCGCCGTACGCCTTGCTGATCCCGTAGTGGCCGTCTGGCCGTATCTGGACCTTGTGGTCTATCTGGGGGATGTTGTCCGGGTCGAGACCTTCGTAATCGCCGACGCGTATCCTGCTGTACGGATCGTCCAGCTCATGCATCCCGACGGCGTGATTTGAACTTGCGAACACCACCCGCTTGACCCCGGCATCCCGGCAAGCCTCGAAAACGTTCCGGGTCGCGACCAGGTTGTTCGGCAACACGCTGGCCCACGGCGCATCCTGCCGCGAATCAGCTCCCATGTGCACAACCGCGTCGATACCCTCGAACGCCTGCCGGACACTGTCCATGTTCGACAGGTCGCCCACGATAGTCCGAACGGCCGGATAGTCGGGTGGGCTGATATCCAGGCCGGTGAAGTCATACCGGTCGCCAAGATCGCGAAAAAGCGCCCCGGCGATAAGCCCGCCCGACCCGGTGACCAGGACTTTGCGGACGGCGGGTGTCGTAGTCATATAGCGTCTCTGAATTGAAAGCTCTGGTTCAACTATCGGGGAGATCGTCCGGCGATCGCTCTGAAAGTTAGGATACCGGCCTTTAGTTGAACGGTCGAAAGGCCGGTCCGCACGACGGTGGAGATCCGTTCGCGCCTGTTACACGCCGGACGGCGTCTTAATGACAGGGGAGCCAGCCCCGGACATGGCCAAATGCGCCCCCGTGACGCTCCCCGCCATCGACAACAAAACGACAAGCATGGATCAACAATGTGACATCCCGTGACACAGTCCTCGGCGCCATACTCGTTAGCGTCGTCGCCGCGGGCATCGCCGCATTCACCTGGGCGAGCGCTGACCTGCTCGATACGGATTCGGCAGGCCCGGCTTCTGAAATCGTGACCGTGGCGGCAATGTCCATCCCACGGGTTGATCACACCGCCGTGCTTCTGGAGGACGGCCGTGTGCTCGTCCAGGGCGGGGGTGACGGCGAGACGATTTCGTACATCACCGCGGAGATCTACGACCCGGCTACCGGGACCTGGTCAAAAGGCCCGTTGTTGGATTCGGCACGACGGGACCACCGCTCCATCGCCCTGCAGGACGGACGGGTGCTCTCCACGGGGGGCCTCGGCCATTTCGGTGTGACGTTTACGGCCGAGACCCTGGACCCCATCACCGGAGAGATCGATTCAAGGCTCGGCATGCGCACACAACGCGCGCTGCACACGCTGACCCTCCTGCCTGACGGATACGTTCTCGTAATCGGCGGATTGAACGGAACACGCCCGTTGAATTTCACCGATCTTTACAACCCGGAGACGGGTCGGTTTGAGGCCGGGCCGGACTTGAACGGCGCTCGCGCCTGGCACACCGCCACCCTGATGCTCGATGGCCGGGTTTTAATCGTCGGTGGTTCCGGGTTCGGCCAGGCGCGCCAGTCTGTTGAGGCGTACAACCCGGAGACGGACGCGTTCGATGTCCTCGAATCGTTGACCGAGCCGAGATTCCTTCATACGGCGACACTGCTTCCGGACGGACGCATCGTCGTCATCGGCGGGCAAGAAACCATTGAAGTGTTCTCGTCGGTGGAGATTTACGATCCGAATACCGGGAAATGGAGCGCCGGTGCGCCGATGCCCTTCGAACGATCACAGCACACCGCTACGCTGCTGCGGGATGGCCGAATAATGGTCGCCGGTGGTTTCAACTCGGAACGGGTTCTCGATGAAGTTCACATATACGATCCGCGTAAGGACAGTTGGATCTTCGCAGGAACCCTGGGACAGGAGCGCGGGCGTCACACCGCCACGCTGCTGGGCGACGGGTCGGTGCTAATTGTCGGCGGAATTGACGACACCCCCATTAGTGAGGTCGGCTTCGCTCAACTGTCCGGAAACCCCCTCACCAGCGTGGAAATATTCTTCCCGGCCGGCGCGCCGGTAGATACGGTTCCATCGATCGCCGATGACGGTTAGCCGGGCCGAACACCCGGGTTGAGCGCCTCCACAGCTGACCATAGCAACGCGGCGCGCTCGCGGCCGTCATCGGATGACGTGTCGATCACGCATCGGCATGCGCGAGTGTAAGAGCCGATGGTCTGGAGTTCTGTCCGGGACGGACTCCACCGCCACCGGCCGCCATCGGCACGCCTGAAGATGCGGTCCGCCAGCACCCTGTCAACCGGCACGGCCCGGCGCAGACGTCGCGACCTGCTGGAACCGCCGAACACCCAGAAACCGTCCCAGTGCGCTAACGGATCGTTGAGGCCGCGCCTGACATGTGCGTTTGTGCCGTACCGGGCCAGTTCCACATCGGACGGCTCTGAACGCACGCCGGACAGGATTGACTCCACCTCCAGGAACCCCGCCAGGTAGAACCCGAAGCGACCCGTAAACTTCCCGTCTGCCCAGTCCGCCAGCCGCACGATAAAGAACAGCACGTCACCCGGCACAACGCCTTTCAAGGCCGCCGCACGAGCGTTTCGCTCTACGTTGTCGCCATACGTGAGGGTGCCGAACTCAGGGTCGTAATGAGTCGCAATCTTACGAAACCGTTCCGGGACCCAGCGGCCCAGGGACCGGGCCGGGTCGTTAAACGACGGCACCTCCGCGTAACGAACCGAGTGCGGGCCGGCGGTTGGCGGCGTCTCCGGGATTGGCAACAGTTCAAACGTGCCGTCCTCAAACCTCGGGCTGATGAACGGGTGCGCAGCGTTGGCCCCCACATTGGCCAACCAGATTTTCGGCTGACGGGGTTCGCTCAAATTCGTGTGCCGGTCGTTGCCGCGTGCCATTCGGCAAGATTACCCGGCATCGAGGGCCAGCCATCTCTAGAATGAGAACCTATGGCGGAAGTAGAAGACTCGCAACAAGAGGGACCACAGCCTTTCCGGACGCCCCCGGCAGATCCGGACTCACCCCCGAAGGACCCCCATATCCAGTCGCCGCTGGACATGGAGGTGTTTCGCTTCCTGGGTCTAACCGGCACAGTTCTCGCGCCCGCAGCCTGGGCGATGGGTGCGTTCGGAATCGACAATCCGTGGTTTGCCGTCCCCTGGGGCCTGGCGATCATGTGGCTGTTGTACCTGGTGGTACGACGGGCGCTCGTACTCACGCGCGATATGGACAAGTCGGTCCGGGCCGGTGAGGGAGACGGCGTGATAGACGCTGTCGGGTGGAGCTGGCAGCAGTTCGGCTCGCGTGGCACCCATCTCGGACTGCTTGTGATCGATGGCGTTGACTACGGCGTGTCACGAAAGACGGCCCGCTCGTTCCGTCCCGGGGCGCACGTGAGAGTCTGGTACTACGAGTCTTCGAAACACATCATACGCATCGAGGAGATCCCGGCCTGGAGGGTCGAAGCAGGCGTGAGCCTCGATGGAGATAGCATGCCACCGGACCTCCGGCAGCAAGGCCCGGGCTAGAGTCCGCAGCCCGGCCGATTCGCTGAGAGATCAGGCCGGTTGCTGCGCACCCGGTGCAACGCACAGGTCTCTACGCTC
>JADFRU010000197.1:0-4180 GCA_022561115.1 Chloroflexota bacterium
TCCGGGGTGGCGATGTCGTGGGAGATACCAGGACGTCACCTGGCGAAAGTTTCGCTGTGTCAGCATGGGTCATAATGATCCGGGCGACACCCTCAACCACACCAGGCGATGCCGGAGTGCCGTTGACGGTTGACGGGTCGTCTCCCTGTTCTACCGGCGTCCCGAAAAACCGAGCCTGGCCGCGCGTCGTCACCGTGTCAGGCCGGCCAGCCGCTGGCCGCACGCCGATTTCGTGGGGAGCGTCAACCTGTGACCAGTACGCCAGGTCGGCAGCGCGCTCCTGGATCACGCCGGTCATATCTCCGGTATCACCCGACGACAACCTGGCCATCGCTTCCAGTATCTCGTTCAGACCCAGGTGATTTACATCCACGGGCGCAGGTATGACGCCAGCGCCGGCCAATCGCCGTCCGGCTTCCATCGAAACGTAATGGGTACGTGCGTTGGTCTGCTGATCGATCCAGTAGGCGTGGTCTTCCTGCAGGCGACTTCCCTGCTGGGCCAGCAGCAACGCCTCGTCAAATCGTTCCCGTACTGACTGCGGGTAACCCTGAAGGTTGTCCCTGGCAGCGGAGATAAGCCGGTCCCTTTCCGCGATGCGGACGGCGTGATCATCCCTCGGGTCTGCGCTATTTGCCTTGGCGTAGGCACGCGCCGTGGCGATGACGGGACCAGACTCCTCGAACCAACTTATGCCGGCCATTCCACTTCCGTCGCCGCTTCTGTGGCCATAAGTCACGAGGAATCGATCCAGCCGATCACCCAGAGTCTGTCGCAAGTCCTCATCAGACCCGGACGCTATGAGGGCATCGGCGTTGTCCACACTTCTCAGGTACTGGCTGAGTATCCAGATTTCCCTGTCCGTCTCCAGGCTTTTATTGTCCTCCGCCAATGTTAGCCCGTGAGACTCAAGGCCCCGCTCTTTACCGAACAGATCAGTGTAAAGGTCCCGGAATATGCTGCTCGGAATCACAATCAGTGGCGCCAGCAGGAAGTGGATATTCCAGCATCTCGCCGATTTCTCGAACGACTCGGAGAGGTGGTCGCGGAGCGACGAAACACTCGCGCCCGGCAGATCGAACGCGTCCCACCATGCGAGGTGATCCTTCACCTCGGGCATCCACTCGGTTTCCCACTGTTTCCAGATCCCCGGCAAGGCATTGAGGGTGTTTTGCTCACCCTGGCGTCCGGCGGCGGATATCTCGGCCGGAGGCACGGTCATCCGAACGCTGGCGAAGGAGTAGCAGTTGATACGTCGCCGGTCCATGCGGATGGGCCGTCCGTAATGCTCGTGCCCCAGGTTCATCCCGACGCCTGTGGCGAGATCGAAGAAGTCGGACGACAGTAACGGCTCGGGAAACGGCTGGTGCATCCGGTCCCGTGTCCAGAAGCGTTTCGCATCTTCAGGGTCGTCCCATTCCACCGGAAAGTCCGACGGAAGGGTTATCGATTGGGGTTCGACAGTTCCCATCAACATCCTCCATGTGTCTTTGAGCGACGGAGCAATCATCCCACCCGTCAGACGGCACACGATACACCGCTGAAGATATGCCCCCGTTGCCTTCGCTGAATCCCGGCTTCAAATGGGTCGGATACCCAGTTCCCATCCCTGGCAGCTTCACCCCATCGCCTCCTGTCGATATGGTGTACGCCGTCAAGCGGTCTTGATCCGTGTGGCGTCTCAACAAAGCCCGATAACCGATAACAGGTACCTGATACACCCGATGACACTGTCCAAACTTCTCGTAGCCAATCGTGGCGAGATCGCTATCCGCATCATCCGCGCCGCTGCCGACATGGGGATTTCGACCGTCTCGATCTACTCCACGGACGACGCCAAAGCACTTCATGTCCACAAGGCGGATCAAGCTGTCCCGTTGACCGGCCGGGGAGTCGCTCCCTACCTGGACATCCAGCAGATCGTTAACGTAGCGAAATCTGCCGGTTGCGACTCTGTTCACCCGGGCTACGGGTTCCTCGCGGAGAACGCCGATTTCGCGCGTGCGTGTGAAACCGCCGGGCTAACGTTTGTGGGGCCGCGCGTCGAGACGCTTGAGTTGTTCGGGAACAAGGTCCGTGCAAGGGATATCGCCGCCGAGAACAAAGTGCCGGTGCTGCCCGGAACTGAGAGCTTGAACTCCGCGGACGAGGCACGCGTGTTTTTTGAGTCGTTGGGTTCCGGCAGCACGATGATCCTGAAGGCCGTGGGAGGAGGAGGAGGACGGGGCGCACGCGCCATCGAGAAAGTTTCAGAGATCGCCAGCCTGTATGAAGAGGCCAGCATCGAGGCGCAGAACGCGTTCGGCAACGGCGATCTGTATGCAGAGCGGCTGATCCAGAGGGCTCGTCACATCGAGGTGCAGATACTCGGCGACGGATCCGGGGAGGTGTCCCACCTCTGGGAACGGGAATGCAGCATTCAGCGCCGATACCAGAAGGTCATGGAGGTAGCGCCTGCGCCTGGGCTGCCGGATGGATTAAGGGAGCGCATGACCGACGCGGCGCAACGACTCGCGTCGGCGGTCAACTACAAAAGCCTCGGGACGTTTGAGTTCCTTGTTGACGCCGACGACTGGACCGATGACTCAGCGTTCTACTTCATCGAGGCGAACGCCCGGCTCCAGGTTGAACACACCGTTACGGAGGCCGTGACCGGGGTTGACCTGGTTGAGGCGCAACTGAACGTCGCCGGGGGGCGAACCCTCGCCGATCTCGGGTTGCAACAGGCGGACATCCCGCACCCGCAGGGCTTTGCGATACAGGCCCGGGTGAACATGGAGACGGTCACACCGGACGGACGGACGCTGCCATCCGTAGGAACGATCACGGCCTTTGAGCCGCCGACGGGGCCGGGGGTGCGCACCGATACTTTTGGGTACGCCGGATACGCCACCAGCCCCTCGTTTGACTCGCTCATCGCCAAGGTGATCGGCCACTCGAAATCGCCCGATTTTAGTGACGCCATCAGGCGGACATACCGGGCCCTGACCGAGTTTCGCATCGACGGCGTAGCGACCAATCTGACCTTTCTGCAGAACCTGCTGCAACACCCGGATTTCCGCGACATGCGAATCCATACCCGCTTCGTGGATGAGCAGATCAAGGTCCTTGCGGACTCGACCAACGGCTCGCACCCCCGGCGTTTCGCCGTGGTAGCGAACTCCACCGTCAGCGCCACCGCTGAAACCACGGCAGATGTGGCCGGGCCGGAGGGTACCGTCGCAGTAACCTCGCCCATCCAGGGAGTGGTCGCAGAACTGGACGTTGCCGAGGGAGACCCGGTTCGCAGCGGCGATCAGCTTCTCGTGATGGAGGCGATGAAGTTCTTCCACACCGTGCGGGCGGAGCAGAGCGGCATTGTCCGCATGATCGCGGTATCAAAGGGAGATTCGGTTCGAGAAGGCCAGCCGGTGGTTTTCATCGAGGAGATGGATGAGGCTGATCTCGGAGAGCGCTCCGATTCCGCTGGCGCGGTAGAGAAACGACAGATCGGCTGGGACGCTGAATTAGACGAGCTGAAATTCAGGACAAAGCTCGCTCACCAGATGGGTGGCGAGAACAATGTCGCATTCCATAAAGGCCGCGGAAAGCTGACTGTCCGTGAGCGGATCGACGCGCTGGTCGACCCCGGCAGCTTTGAAGAGATCGGCACGCTCGCCGGTTCGGCCACATATGACGATGACGGCAAACTGATCGGCTTCACCCCGGCAAACACCGTCATCGGCGTATCAAAGATCAACGGCCGGCGGGTGATGATCAACGGCGGCGATTTCACCATCCGGGGAGGCGCCTCGGACGGCAACGTGGGCAACAAAACGGCCTTCTCAGAGCGGATGGCGATCGAGTGGCGGTTGCCGTTCATCCGGTTGCTGGACGCCGCCGGAGGAAGCGTTCGTACCTTCGAACAGATCGGCCACACCTATCTTCCCACCGGCCCGGGCCGTGATGTAGCGCCCCACCTGCTGTCCGTCGTGCCGTCTGTGGCGGCTGTGCTGGGATCGGTCGCCGGGCTGCCCGCCGTACAGGCGGCGCTGGCGCATTTCAGCGTGATGGTGAAGGACACCTCTGTGCTGTTCGCCGGCGGGCCGCCCGTCGTCAAAGTAGCGTTCGGCATTGACATCACCAAGGAGGACCTGGGCGACGCCAGCCGGCAGGTGTACAATAGCGGAGTCGTGAACAA
>JADFRU010000198.1:0-4149 GCA_022561115.1 Chloroflexota bacterium
CACTGAAGACACGATCTTCGATGGATTCGAGGAACTTGGGTCCCTGACGTACGTGCCAGACACCCCGGACGCCCGGGACGCCCCGAACACCCAGGACGCCCCGGGCCTGCGCGACAGGCCATCCGGCTCAGCCGACCCGAGACTGGCGCTGCTTCGAGAAGGGCCGCAGATCGAGGCCATCGTAGAAAAGCGCGCTGACGGGACCCTTCACGCCCTGCTTCTTCGTTCCAAAAAGCGGCGCAACGCCCTCGCCTCTGACGCCGGGGACTCTGTGGACGGAGACGTGATCAACGGCAAACTCCGGGAGGTTGGGGCTGACAGCATCACCATCTCGGAGATGGTGTGGTCCATCAACTGGCTGCCGCTCGGTGGCTTCGTCAGGATGGTCGGGGAAGAAGACCCTGAGGCCGAGAACAGCCTGGCCAGCAAATCAAAAGCCGCTCGATCGCTGGTCCTCGCATCCGGTGCGGTGGTCAACGCCGTCATCCCGATCATCCTGTTCACCTTCATCCTGATGCTCCCGCAAACCCGCACGGTGGGGGACGTCACCATCACCGCCGTCTACCCGGATTCGCCTGCGGACAATGCCGGTCTCCGCGTCGGCGACAGGGTCCTGGAAGTGGATGGTCGCGATGTCAACGATCTAAACGACCTGCAGCAGGCCATCACGCTGAAACTCGGCGGTGAAAGTCACTGGGTCGTGCGTCCCGGCATACCGGACCCGTCGCCATTCCCGGGCGGATCGGAATTCCAGTACCTTGAAGGGCGAGACAAGCAGGTTTCTCTGTCCCCGCGCTTCAACGTGCCGGATCGTGACATCGTGTTCGAGGTCACCGACCCGGAGAACCAGCTTCTCCTTGCCGTAGCGCGACTACTCGATCCCACGGTCGGGGTGAACGACAGCCTCCGCGTCGTCCAGCAGGCGCTCGACACCAGCGAGGAGATATCCATCGACGACGCCCGCTTACTGGACCAGCGGATACAGGTCGGTGACGTGCTGCAGGTAGTGCCGCTCGTGACCGACCCGGTCAGCGAAATATCGTTCACAGACGCCCGGCGGCACGACTTCTCGCTCGGACTCAAAACCTCGATCATTGACGGCTCCGTCGGTATCCAGATACGGACCGAAAACCCCCGGGAACAGAGATTCGGCGAAAACCCGTGGAACGCCTTCATCGGCTCGTTCGGCGAGGTGCGGGACATTATCCTGCTGACCAAAAACTCCGTGACCGGACTGATCAAGTCCTCCAACAACCCCCAGTTGAGCGGACCCGCAACCGTCGGTCCTATCGGCATCGGCCAGCTCACCGGGGAGATCGCGACGGCTGACGTTTCGATCATTACGAAGATCAGGACATTTTCGGTACTCGCGGCGACCATTAGCCTGAGCCTGGCCGTCATCAACATCCTCCCGCTGCCCGGGCTGGACGGCGGCCGCCTGCTCTTCGTGGGCATCGAGTGGGTTCGCCGCGGCAAACGGATCTCGCCGGAGCGCGAGGCGATCGTGCACCTTGCGGGCATACTCCTGCTGCTCGGTTTCATGGCCGTTATCAGTGTCCAGGACGTGATGCGTATCTTCCGCGGCGAGAGCTTCTTCTAATGGTCGTTACAGGCGACAGTTCCGGCTGGCGGACCGTGACGCGCGTGAATAACGTGAACACAGGGGCCGGGACATGAAGCGGGTCACGCGAGAGGTCATAGTCGGCGGCGTCAAGATCGGCGGCCGGAACAACCCGATCGCCGTCCAGTCGATGACGACAGGTGACACGCGGGACGTTGAGACCACCGTCTCCGAGATACTGGGACTGGAAGAGGTCGGATGCGAGATCATCCGCGTGGCCGTGCCGGACATGGTCGCTGCGGAGGTCCTCGGCCAGATAAAGCGCCGGATCAACATCCCGCTCGTCGCCGATATCCACTTCCACCACGAGCTGGCGCTTGAGGCGGTCCGGCAGGGCGTGGACATGCTTCGCCTCAACCCTGGCAACATCCGAGACGAGGCGAAGGTCCGGGAAGTGGTGGGCGCGGCCAGGAAGGCCGAGATTCCCATCCGCATCGGCGTCAACTTCGGCAGCCTTCCCCCGGTCGGAAAGATCGGTATGGCGCGCGGCGGCTCGCGCTTGCAGGACGGCGTCAACCAGCTGGCCAAGTCCGGTGACGCACTGTCTGGCGACCCGGCCCAGGGCGTTAACGGCTACTCGGTCGCGGATCACATGGTCGCAACCGCGCTGTGGGAGATCGGCATCCTTGAGGCGCTCGACTTCGACGACATCAAGATCTCTCTGAAGGCGTTCGACGTGCCGACCACCGTCGACGCATATCGCAAGCTCGCCCCGCTCGTTCCGTACCCGTTCCACCTGGGCATTACGGAAGCGGGCACCCCGTTCGCGGGCGGCATCCGCAGCGCAGTCGGCCTGGGCATCCTCCTTGCCGAAGGCATCGGGGACACGATCCGCGTCTCGCTGGCTGGCGACTCACGGGAAGAGGTCAAAACCGGCTTCGAGATCCTGAAATCACTGAACCTGCGTTCACACGGCCCAACGCTCATAGCCTGCCCGAGCTGCGGGCGTGCAGACGTGGACGTCCTGAAGCTGGCGATGGAAGTTGATAACGCGTTAAAGGACGTGAAGACGGACCTGAAGGTCGCCGTCATGGGGTGCGAGGTCAACGGACCGGGCGAGGCCAAGGACGCCGATATCGGCATCGCCGGCGGAAACGGGCGCGCCGTCATCTTCCGCAAGGGCAAGAAGGTCAACATAGTGCCGGAGTCCGAGATGCTCTCAGCCCTGATGGCCGAGGTCCGCAAGGGCTAAACGCCGGGACCCGCTCGCCGAACCCGGCTCAGCGGGAACGACCGTGTCGGAACAAACCGCCGGCACATCTGCCTGACGCCCAGCGCGCCGCTAAACTATCGTCTTCATCTGACGACCGGCATCTCCGCCCATCACACGAAAAGGCCCGCCTCCCATGCGCATGACCCGCTCCTTCGGAAAAACCCTGCGCCAGGCCCCTGCTGACGCCGAGACCGCGTCGCATAAATACCTGACACGCGCCGGTTTCGTGCAGCAGGTCGCATCGGGAATCTACAGCTACCTCCCGTTTGGCTGGCGCAGCCTGACGAAGATCTCAAACATCATCCGTGACGAGATGAACCGCGCCGGCGCGCAGGAAATATCGATGCCGGTCGTGCAGCCGCGAGAACTGTGGGAACAGTCCGGCCGGGCTGACACCTTCCAGCCGCCGCTGGCGACGCTGATCGACCGCCGGGGCCGCAACATGGTCATCGCTCCCACGCACGAGGAGACCACGACATTCATGGTCGCCGCCAACCTCGAAAGCTACCGTGACCTCCCGTTCAACATCTACCAGATCCAGACCAAGTTCCGAGACGAGGCACGGCCGCGCGCCGGTCTGCTACGCGTACGCGAGTTCGAGATGAAGGACGCCTACTCGTTCGACAGGGACGAAGAAGGGCTGGACGTAAGCTTCCGGGCCATGGCGGACGCCTATCACCGCATCTTTAAGCGCGTTGGTATCGACGTCAGGATGGTGGAGGCGGACAGCGGACCGATAGGCGGCAAGGATTCAAACGAGTTCGTGTTGCTGGCGGATTCAGGCGAGGACACGATCTTTGTCTGCAGCGACGAAGCCTGCGGTTATGCCGCGAACGCTGAGAAGGCGGAGTTCAAGAAACCCGCAGCGGAAGCCGAGACGCCCCGCGATCTCGAAGAGGTGCACACACCGGGCATCAAGACCATCGAGGCCCTGGCCGAGTTTCTTGAAGTGCCGGTCAGCAAGACCGTGAAGGCCGTGTTTTACACGCCTGAAACATCCGCCGGCACATCCGGCCCATCGGGGAACGGCGAGATCATATTCGTCTCCATTCGGGGCGACCTCGAGGTAAACGAGACAAAGCTGCGTAACGCGGTAAAGGGCGCAGAGTTGCGCCTTGCGACTCCGGCAGAGGTCGAAGCGGCCGGACTCGTCGCCGGCTCTGCGTCCGCCATCGGGCTGAACAGAGAAGACGGGCCGCGCTCACACGCCCGCATAACCAGCATCGTGGACGACTCGGTCGTGAACTCCCCGAACCTGGTCGCCGGCGCCAACCGGCTGGACTATCACGTGAAGAACGCCAACTACGGCCGTGAT
>JADFRU010000199.1:0-4116 GCA_022561115.1 Chloroflexota bacterium
CACTACGCTCCCGCCCCCTGACCCGGGGAACGGTGCAGGACGCGCAGACCTGGTCACATCCTTCCTGGATCGTGAGCGAGGCGCGGGAGCGGCCCAGCAACGCCCCGGAACCCGTCGGCAGCGCTCCGTCTGCGCACGGCGAGAGAGTGACGCCGAGCCGGTCGGTCACGGTCCGGGCCAGGTCGCGTTTTTGCTCGTTTGTCACGACCAGGTCCACTGCGGCCAACCCATCGACCGCTTCGGCGTCCCGCTGCGCCAGGCAACCCGTGGCCACGATCAGCGCCTCGGGGAAGGCGCGCCGGGCGCGTGCGAGCGCCTGCCTCGCCTTTCGGTCCGCCACATGCGTCACGGTGCAACTGTCCAGTATGTATACGTCAGGCGTCTCACCGTCCCGGGCAATGGCGTAACCCGCCGTCAGGAACTCCCGCGCCATCCGTTGACTGTCAGCCATGTTCAACTTGCAGCCGTGGGTCTCGATCAAAACGCGCGGCGCGTCCTCGGGCGGGCCTTCCCGGAACCGATTCTCACGGACATGCCCTTCCGGGGCCGAACCGGCCGGTCGTATCTCGGGAAGGAGACCTTCAGTTGTCATTGGCAGTTGTCATTGGCAGTTGTCATCGGGCAGTTGTCATTGGGAAATCCGGTGGGTAAAACAGGGCGTCGTAGCCTGCCAGCGGTCTCCATTATCGGTCCGGCCAACAACCGGCGGATGGACCTGCTGAACGGAAGCCCTCCGGGTTGCCGGACGACTCACGCGCACAGTCCGTGTTACCGGCCCTGAATTGGTGGTTCGGCAATGGGCGCGCTGGCCTATAATCCGCGTTGCGTCCGAACAGTGCTGGCCTCAGCGGCCCGCACCGGACCCCAATCAAGAACCCCGGTAAATCCTTCAACATAAATGGCATCCGGTCGCTGGACCGGCAGCCGAGACCTGCCCGCTGTGAGTTTGGCGTTAAGGAAGGCATCACGGTATGACCGAACGTGTCGTGGTTACGGGCGTCGGCCTGATCACCCCTGTCGGGGTCGATCGTGCGACCACCTGGAAGAATCTCGTGGACGGCGTCTCCGGGATCGATTACATCCAGTCGTTCGATCCCGAGGGATTCGATAGCCGGATTGCCGGAGAGATCCCGGAGTTTGATCCGCTTGAGCGCCTGGAACGCAAGGCCTCCCGCCGTCTTGACCGCTTCGCGCAGTTCGCCTGCGTCGCCAGCCTTGAGGCGCTTGAACATGCCCGGCTGGACATATCGAAAATAGACGCAACGCGCGTCGCCGTACTGATCGGCAGCGGTGTCGGCGGGATCATCACGCTCTCCAAGCAGTTTGACGTGCTCCGTGACAAGGGTCCGTCCCGCGTCAACCCGTTCCTGATTCCGATGATGCTCACGGACCTGGCCGCCGGCCAGGTCTCCATGCTGATCGGGGCGAAGGGTCCCAACTTTGCGACCGTGTCCGCCTGCGCCACCGGCTCGGACTCGATTGGAGAGGCGAAGGCCATGATTGAGCGGGGCGACGCCGATGTAGCGATCGCCGGCGGGACCGAGGCGGGCATCTGCCCTATCGCCATCGCCGGTTTCAACGCCTGCATGGCGCTTTCCAAGAACAACGACGACCCACAGGGCGCATCCCGGCCTTTCGACGCCGAGCGGGACGGATTCGTGCTCGGCGAGGGCGTGGGGCTGGTTGTGTTGGAGTCGATTGAACATGCCATGGCGCGCGGAGCGGAGCCTCTCGCTGAACTGGTGGGGTACGGCGCAACATCTGACGCCTTCCATGTGACACAGCCCTCACCCGGGGGCGAGGGCGCATCCCGGGCGATGAAGATCGCCCTCAAGCAGGCGAAGATGGGGCCGGACGAGATCGACTACATAAACGCCCACGGCACGTCAACGCCGTTGAACGACAAGACCGAGACCGACGCGATGAAGGATGCGTTTGGCGACAACATCGGCAAGATACCGATCAGCTCTACCAAGTCGATGACCGGGCACCTGCTCGGTGCAGCCGGTGGGGTTGAGGCTGTGGTGGCCGTGATGTCGATCATCAAGTCAGCTATCCCGCCCACGATCAACCTCAGAAACCCGGACCTGGACTGTGACCTGGACTACACGCCAAACATGGTGCGTCGTGGCGTGGTTCGCACCGCTATGTCAAACTCGCTGGGCTTTGGCGGCCACAACGCGAGCCTGATCTTCAGGGCTTTCGAGGAATAGGCCGATCCGTTCTTCGCCGCTCCGCCCTCCACTGCCCTGTCCGGCCTTTGCCGCCGGCACGCAACGCGCCGCTAGATGCCGGGTTGCGGACAGGCGTTCGGGGGAGTGACCGGCCGCCGCTGGGCCATCACCCCCGAGCCTGAGCCTGAAGCGCTTTCCAGGCTCAACGGCGCCGTTTCTGGGACCACATCGCGGGTCAGCCAACTGGGCGCCCGGTTGCTGTACAACCGCGGCATTCGCGACGCAGAAGAGGCGCGAATCTTTCTGAACCCGGAGCTATCCCAGCTGGGCGATCCGTTCGCGCTGCCGGACATGGAGCGCGCCGTTGATCGTGTGTTCCAGGCCATCGGCAACCGCGAGAAAATCGCTGTGTTCGGCGATTTCGACGTCGATGGCCTTTCGGCGACAGCGCTGTTGCTGCACGCTCTCCGTGACCTGGGCGGCACGGTGGTCGCCCACATCCCGGGACGGGACGGAACCGGCCACGGCCTGAACAATGACGCTCTTGGCCGGCTGGCGGCGGACGGGGTGTCACTGATACTCACGGTGGACACCGGCTCGAACGACACGGACGAGATCGCGTTCGCCGCCTCGATCGGTGTCGATGTGATCGTGACAGACCACCACATCGTCGAGACGCGTCCGCAGCGCGTACTGGCGCTCGTAAACCCGCACCTGAGCAGTAACGGGGCGGGGGACGGGCTGACCGGCGCAGGCGTCGCGTTCAAGCTCGCCCAGGCCCTGTATCTGCGCGCCAGCCGTAACTGGCCTTCCCACGTAATAGCGCTCGCCGCCCTGGGCACCGTCGCCGACGTCGGCCCGCTCAAGGGCGAGAACCGTGTAATCGTCTGGGAGGGTCTGAGGCAACTGGCGCAGACCAGCCACGCCGGCCTGTCAGCGCTGTTGGCGCGGGCGCATCCAAACGGCGGCGACCTTGATACGGAAGCCCTCTCGTTCAACGTAATCCCACGACTGAACGCACCCGGCCGGCTCGGTGAAGCTGGCCCGAGCCTGAACCTGCTAACAGCGGACGACCCCGCCGAGGCGCTGATGCTGGCGCAGCAGGTCGATGAGATGAACACAGAACGCAGACGGCTAAGCCAGGAGGCGTGGGACACCGCGAGCGCGGAACTGGCCGGTGCGGGTGGCAACGGAACGCTGCCGGCGGCGCTGATCGTTCGCTCAACCGGGTTCAGGACCGGAATCCTGGGCCCGCTGGCGGGCAGGCTCTGTGGAGAGCATGGCCGGCCTGCCATCGCCATCGCCATCGGCGAGACCCATTCCCGCGCCTCCGTCAGAAGCACCGACGCGTTTGACGCCCATGCCGCTCTCTTAACGGTCGCTGACCGGTTTGAGCAGTGGGGAGGACACGCCCGCGCGGCCGGGTTTACCGTCCGGAACGAGCACCTGTCCGAGGTCCTGGACGCATTTCTTGAGCAGGCGGCAAAGGCCGCGACCACCCCGGAGAACACCCCGCCAATCCGGGCCGATGCCGAGATAGGTTTTTCCGATCTCGGCCGGGACACATGGGATTTCGTGAAGGCGCTTGGCCCCTTCGGTGAAGAAAACCCCACGCCCGTGTTCGTAACCCGCAACCTGTCGCCCGGCCAGGTCCGCACCATGGGCGCAGGCGGCCGCCACCTGCGCCTGACGTTGGAGGACGGCAGAGGAACCTGGAACGCCATCGGTTTCGGGCTCGGGAAGGCGCCTCTCGGTGGGGGCGCCGTCGATGCGATCTACTCGCTGCGCACCAACGTGTGGCGAGGCCGCACGCGCCAGGAATTGCACCTCCTGGACATACGGCCGTCCGGCTGACGCGCCCCCCCACTCGCCCCCGGAACCCCCAGAATAATCGGGGGCCAACGGGCTACCCGGGATTAACCGGCGGACGCCCCACCCTGAC
>JADFRU010000200.1:0-4110 GCA_022561115.1 Chloroflexota bacterium
TATTCGACACCATGCTTCATAACACCATCGCTCCGACCGTCGTGGCCGGTGGAAGCTCGGCCAACGTCACGCCCGGGGAGGTGACCCTCCAGCTGGACGGCAGGATCCTTCCGGGCTTCACACCGGAAGACCTGGTTAGCGAACTGAAGACCGTGCTCGGCGATCTCGGCGAAGGGCCGGACGCACCCGAGATAGAGGTCCGGCATTACGATCCGGGACCGGCAGATCCCGACATGGGGTTGTTCGGGATGCTGGCATCGGTGATCGAGGAGGCCGACCCGGGCTCCGTCGTGATACCGGCCCTGATCCCCGGCACGACAGACGCCCGGTTCTTCTCACGCCTCGGCATCCAGACCTACGGCTTCCTGCCCATGAACCTCCCGCGTGAGGCTGACTTCACGGCAATGTTTCATGCCGGGAACGAGCGAATTCCGGTCGAAGCGCTTGAGTTTGGCACCCGTGCCATCCAGACGGCCATCCGGCGGTACAACGACGAGCCGGCAGAGAAAATCATCGGTCACCCCGGCACCGCGTAGGGGTGGGGCTTGCTCCGAGGGTGTCTCAATATCCCCCACTCCCAGCGGGAGAGGGTTGAGGTGAGGGAGAAGTCCCATCGTGCAACAGCGCTGGATGGCGTCTTCTGTGACAGGCTCCTTGTTCCGCTCGTCCTTCCAGGAACCTCGGGCAGGAACCTCGGGAATTGGCCGTTGCCCGACCGCACACATAGACGTCGCGAAAAATCACGCCCGAGCAGGCCGGGGGCGAGAAATCAGGTGGCCGCAGCCTCTACCTTCTTGTACTGCTGCACCACCTTGTCCATCTCCTGCTGCGGAACCTCACCGTATCGGGCGAACGTTGACTCAAACGAAGCCCGCCCCTGCGTGATCGCCCGGAGGTCCGTGGCGTATCGCTGCACCATCGATAGCGGCGCATCGGACTCGATGATGGTGTGCCCGTTGGCGGCCGGGGTCATGCCAAGGATCTGTGCCCGTTTCGTGTTGAGGTCACTGATGATGTCCCCGGTCAGCGCGTCCGGCGTCATGATCCTGAGATGCATGACCGGCTCAAGTAAGACCGGACTGGCCTGTGGAATGCCCTGCCGGAGCGCAAAGCTGCCGGCGATCTCGAACGCCATGCCGGACGAATCCACGGAGTGGCTGCTGCCGTCCACAAGTTTCACCCCAACGTCCACGACGGGGAATCCCGCCACCGGACCCTCCTCCATCGACTTGACGATGCCCTTCTGGACCGATTGGATGTACTCCCGCGGGACGTTCCCTCCCACCACCTTGCTCTCAAAGTTGAAACCTTCACCGCGCGGCAGCGGGCTAAGCTCAATAACCACGTGGCCGTACTGGCCATGCCCGCCGGACTGTTTCTTGTGACGATATTCGACCCGCGTCGTGGAGCCGATCGTCTCCATGTACGCGATCTTCGGAAGTGACGTCTCGAGCTCGACGCCAAATTTACGCATGACACGTTCAACGCCGATCTCAACGTGTACGTCGCCGAGGCCGCGAATGATCGTCTCCGCCGTGTCAGGGTCGCGGGAGATACGGAGGCTCGGGTCTTCCTCCCCGAGCCTGGACAATGCGTCCGACATCTTGTCCAGATCAGCCTGGGTCTTGGGGGTCACGGCGAGTCCGTAGAACGGCTCCGGCATGTCGATGCCGTTGAGCGTCACCGGGTTGTCGCGGTCGGTAAGCGTGTCTCCGGTGCGTGTCACGTTGAGCCTTGAGATCACGCCGATGTCGCCACGTACAACCTCGTCGGTATTCACCTGTTCCTTGCCCTTCGGGGAGGAAACCTGGCCCACGCGCTCTGATTCTTCCAGGTTGGCGTTCCAGTGTTCAGAGTTTCCGTGGAACGGCGTTCCATACACGCGGAAGTAGGACAGCTTGCCGACGAAGGGATCGGCGCTGGTCTTGAAGACGAGATTGGCTTCTGCGCCTTCCGGGATTTCCGGGGCGTCCTCCCGTTTCGCTGCGGCGTCCGGCGAGGGAAGCAGATCTACGATGGCGTCCATCAGGTCGGACACGCCCACCTCGGTTGTGGCGGCCGTCGCCACGATCGGGACGATCTCTCCTGAGGCCACGCCCCGGCGCAGGCCGGAGATCAGCTCGTCCGCTGTGAGGGCCTCGCCTTCCAGGTATTTCTCGGCAAGCGCGTCGTCGGTCTCCGCCACCGCCTCCACAAGGCGCTCGAAAAGTTCAGCGCCGTCGCCCCCCTGGAGTGCCGAGTCGTGGATTAGCGATCCGACGCCGGTGAACGACGACTCAACGCCGTCTGGCATGTTTATCGGGACGCATTTACGGCCCCATGCCCCTGTGATCTCCTCCACGACCTGGTCGAAATCAGTGCTATCGCGGTCCAGCTTGTTCACGACCAGGATTCGCGGGAGAGCCTTTTCTTCCAGGCGCTGCCATGCCTGCGAGGTGCCTACCTGGATGCCGGACGAGGCGGCGATCACCAGGATGGCCGCATCCGCGACGCGCAGAGCGGACAGCATTTCACCGGCGAAGTCAGCGTAGCCCGGCGCGTCCAGCACGTTGATCTTTGCATCGTTCCACGGACAGGGGAGGATTGCCGTCGTCACACTGGACTGGCGGCGTTGCTCCTCGGGCTCGAAGTCCGAGGAGCTGGTCCCGCCGATCACGCTTCCGAGCCGGTCTGCCTCGCCGCAACAGTGGACCATGGAGTCCGCTATCGAGGTCTTGCCAGACCCGGAATGACCCAGGAACACGACGTTCCTGATCTGTTCAGTGGTGAATCCCGCCATAGAGTCCTCCAGATGCGATCAGATCTGCGTGACCGCGCCGGATTTTAGGGTTGATTCAGCGGCAAAATGGGGGTATCTGGACTTGGCGGCGAGTATAGCACCGGCAAACGTAATTTCCGGGATCGCCGAACGTAGTCACAACTTTCCCCCGACACTCAACGCCGGACGGTGACGCCGGGGGGAGGGTCTCAGGAGTCCCGGACGACGAGGGACAGCGACTCAAAGAAACGTTGATCATTGACGTTTGAAGACCCACGGGCGAGCTCCCGCAGGGTGTCCATGTGTCGCAAACGGTATTCGGGCTCCAGGTCCCCGGCGGCAACCCCCGCAAGGTAATCGGCGACCCCCGCGCCAACCAGCCCGGCCGTACGGTTCGCGCCGATCCTGTCGCGCAGGGCGAGCAGAAGCGCCGCCGCCGATTCCAGCCTGCCGTCCGGTCCGGCGCCGATTCCGGCCCAGTACGCGTCGTACACGATGCTGTTCAACGTGCCGGTCACTACATCGCCCCGGCCGATCTCCTGATCGGCGTCAAGGAGCGCCAGCAATAACGCTGCCGCCGTACCGGCATCGGCGTATGCCAGTTGCCGCACAATGCGCTCCGGCGTCGGCTCCGGGCCGTCATAGCGGGCCAGCAACGCAAGGGAACGGGCCGGGTCAGCCCCAAAAACGCCCACCGCCTGTTCGCCGTGTCCGGCCACCCACGGCAGGGGCCTGAGGTCCGTTTCGGTGAAGATGCGGAGCACCAGGTTCGGGTCGGTCCCGGCAATTCCGTCCAGTAGCAGGTAGATGGCCTCGTCAAACGGGGCGTCGATAGCGAAATTGCCCGAAGTGTTGACGGAGAGGAGCGCGATTCCCTGCACCAGGTCGTCCGGCGAAGCGCCGGGGACGACGCCGGAGGCGTTCAGCAGTCGTTCCGGGGTTATCTCCCCGACCCGGGCAGCGGATGGCCGCACGTCCAACAACCGCAGTAGCAGCAGGTCCGGAATCACTGCGATCACGTCACGGGCGATGTCGGGTTCAGCGTTTCGCATCGTGTCGAAGATCGTGTCGATGCGCCCGGCCAACTCGGCGTCTGAATAATCCGACAGCCGATCGGCCAGTGCCCCCGCCGCAGATACAGGGTCTGTCGAACCTCTATCAAGGGCAGCGTCCGCGATAGCGACCAGTTCCCTCAGTTCATCAACGTACGCGCTGGTGGCCGCCACGATGCCATCGGAGCCGGTCGCGCTCCCCGCCGGGAACAGTTCAAGCAGCGTGCGCGCCTTCAACAAAGGGGCGAAATCCCTGAAATCTGGCAATCCTCTGGATTCCGCGCCCACGTCCCCCGGCTC
>JADFRU010000005.1:0-15905 GCA_022561115.1 Chloroflexota bacterium
CAGATCAGCGGTTAGGACAAACTTGATGGGTGTCATTGTGTACATGTGATCAGGATGACATTGGTGTACGCCGGGGGAGTTAGCTCCAGCTGCGTGCCCTACCCGCCGTTCGGGCCGAGATCCTCGTCCGTGATCGTGAGCGGATCGTCCTCCCAGTCTTCGTCTTCGCCGGCCCAGTCAAGACTTGTGTCACGCTCTCCGGGGGAGACAAATCCCTGCGCTTCAAGGTCCGTGTCGTCCAGGTAAAGGTTCTCCTCGTCCTCCGGCAGGAACGGTTCGGACGTTTCGGCAACCTGTTCCCTGGTTTCCGGCTTCTGATCGAACATCGCCATGTCCTCGATCTCGATAAACTTGAGCGAATCTTTCGCTGCCTCCACAACCGTCGGCTCGGTACCGGTCAGCAGATTTCTGAGCGTCCGTTGCGCCTCTGACCCGCCGATGAATCCCATCGCGCGCACGGCCGCCACCTGGACCTCGAGGTCTTGATCGTCCATCAGTTCCAGCAGGCTTCCCAGATGCTCCTCGTTGCCGATCTGCCCGAGGGCCATCGCCGCCTCGAACCGGCAAGACGGGTCAGCGGCGTCGAGCTCGACCAGGATGAACTCCAGCCATCTCGGGTTGCAGTTGCGGCCCATGGCGTGGATCGCTGATTGCCGCATCTCGTTGTCTTCTTCGTCGTCATCGCCCTCAAGGCCTTCCTCGTATCCAATTTCGATGAAGGCTTCGATCGCCTCGCCCTGGAAAACGGCCAGCGCCTCCAGCGCCCGGCGCCGGACCCCCGGAGACTCCAGTTCATCGGTGAAGCATTCAGTCAGCGCTGCCTGGAGCTCTACAGCCTGGCGTGCGGGCATCTTGTCCTCATGCGCCAGCGTCGCCATTCGTGAAAGCCCGAGCGCGGACGCAACGCGAACGTCATCTGACTCATCGTTCCGCAGCATCCGGAGCAGGTGGCGTAACAGTGATGGATCCGTGCTTTCGCCGAGCCCGGCCAAAGAGAGCGCACGCGTTGTGGCGTCTTCCGAGTCCAACCCCTCAAGGAAGACGGCGTCGAACTCCATCTGGAGGTCACTCTCGATAAGTGACGTCAGGCGCGCGTACAGCTCACGAACCCGTTCATGATTCCAGAACGAGAGGTAGTCGATTAGCTCCTGGGCCTCGGACTTCCCGATGCCCGACAGTTCAGACAACGTGGAGTACGGGATCGATTCCGGGTCCTCAGGCTCGCTTTCGAGCTTGTGAAAAAAATCGGGCAGTCCCAAGTCCGGGTTCCTTTGCGGTGACCTTATATGCCTGCGAGCGCCGGTCCCAGTTCATCCGGCACAGTGTTCATCCGGCCGCCGCCACCTCGACGCCCAGGCAACGGATGGCCGGTGTTCGCAGGGTTCCGTGCACCCATTCCGCCTTATCCGATACGGCTTCCAACTTGCTCAAAGCGTCGTAAACGTTGCCGGAGATCATGGTGTCCTTGATGCGGCCCACGATCTTGCCGTTCTCGATCTTATATCCAAGGAGGACATTTGCCTTGAAATCGCCGCCCATCTGGTTGCCCTGACCGGCCCCGAGAAGTTGCTCGACGACGATCCCTTCCTTGATTCCGAGGAACAGGTCATCGTATGCGGTGTCCCCGGGCGCTATGTCCACCACGCTGGTCCCGGGCGCCGGTAGCGAGGTCAACCCTCTACCCGCGGCCCCCGTGCTGGTGGTGTTCATACGGCCTGCGGTCTGAAGATCGTAAAGGAAATTACTTACGACCCCGTGGTCGATCAACGGAACCCGGCGGCTTGGCACGCCTTCATCGTCACAGGGGCGGCTGCCGATTGCGCCCGCGATCGTGGGGTCATCGAAAACGGAGATTCGCTCGTCGATCACCTTCTCGCCAAGCCGTTCCGCCATCGGCGAGCTCCCGGTCATGATCGCCTTGCCGTTGAACCCGCTGAGAAGCGGGCCGAGTAGCGCGGCCGACACGCCCCGCGGGGTGAATATGACCGGCACCTGGCCGGACGGCGCTTCGGCGATATTGCGCGACCATTCAAGCTGCCGGAGAACAGACTCAACCATCCAGTCCGTGTCCGTGAACAGTCTGGACGCCCCGTAACCCTCCCAGACGAAAAGCATGTCCTCACCCCGGACCAGCTCACCGCCGAATCCCACCGAGTAGGACGTCTGGCGGTACTCCGTCTCAAGCCCGGCGCTGTTTGACAGGCTCTGTGTGTGGAGGCCCCGCGATACGCTGGCGGAGCAGTTCAACTCCGGCCAGTCCCTGCGTACGGCGTCGATCAGCGTCTGGCCCGTCTGGACCATCGTGTCGAACGTAAGCGACTCGATATCGGGATCAAAGATATCGACAAGCGGGTAGCCGTCCGGTCCCGGCATTTCGAAGGCCGCCTTCGCGCCGAAAGGCGTTAGCTCTTCGACGCGGGCCACCAACCCGTCTTCAGCGGCCGGGTCGGTCGTCGCGGACAACCCGAGCCGGCCGTCCTTTATGACGCGCAGTGCGACGCCGGAAGTGTCACGACGCGTAGCTTCCTTGAGACGGTTGGTTTCGAAGCCGATCGGCTGGCTTTCGCTTGAGACACGATAAACCTCGGCCTGGTCGAACCCTGCGTCTTTCGCCTGTTGAATGAGATCGGCCATCAGCTACGCCCCCGAGACCAGGCAGTTCTGGATTCGGATATGCGGGCTGCCGTTTGACACCGGGAGGGGGCTCTGGCCTGCCTTGCCGCAACCACCGCCCTGGTTCATGCCGAGATCGTTTCCGATACCGTCGATATCGTTCAGCGTCTTGAACACGTTCCCGGACAGCATCACCGGACGGACCATCTCCTCTATCCGTCCCTTCCGGATCATGTACGCCTCACCGGACGAGAAGGTGAACATCTCCATGCTGGTCATGCCGCCGTACCAGTTGCGCACGTACACGCCATCATCGACACCCTCCAGCAGGTCCTCCAGGGAGGCGTCTCCGGGCTCGATTATGGTGTTCGTCATCCGCACGATCGGCGGGTGGTTGAAGCTGATGGCGCGCGCATTGCCGGAAGGCGTTTCGCCCATCTTTGCGGCGGTTTCGCGTGAATGGAGCCGCCCCACGAGGATGCCGTCGCGTATCAGGTCTGTGCGCTTCGTCGGCGTTCCTTCATCGTCGTAGGACATGGACCCGCGCAGGTTCGGGATGGCCCCGCCGTCGACGATGTTCAGGTGGGGCTGGCCGAACTTCCGGCCGAGCACCATGATCTCTTTAAGCTGATCGCTCTCGTAAACGTGGTCCGCCTCTGACAGGTGGCCGAACGCCTCGTGGGCGAACACCCCGGCGAGCACCGGGTCCAGGATGACGGTCCGCTCACCACCCTCAATACCTTTTGCCGAGAGCAGGTCAACGGCGCGCTGACTGACGTCCCGCACCTGGTCGTCCAACCCCTCGATCAGCCCGTAGTCCCCGAGGCTGCCGATAGAGAAGCTGGACTGCTGCACGTCCCCTCCATCACGCGCCACAACGCTCACGTAGCAGATGACGTGGACGAACTCCTGGTCAACGGCGGCGCCCTCGCTGTTCACGTAGTGGACGCGACGCCTGTTGTCGCCATAGATGACGGTGGAGCTCTGGATGCCCGCGGTGGACCAGATCAGATCGTTGTAGTGATCCATCTGGTCTTTCTTATCGGACAACGAGACGGCGCCGGGGTCGTTGAGCAGCGCCGGAGGCACTTCGGCTACCGACGGTTCAATCTCGGCGAGGTCCGTCTTCTCGTTGCCGACGGCGCGGGCCTGCTCCACGGCCAGCTTGACCCGGGACTTGAGGTCCTCCGTGTCATTGAAGCTGACGAACCCCCACCCACCCTTGACGGCGGCCCTGACCGAGCCGCCACGGCCGGATGTGCGGCCTATTTCCTCAAGTTCGCGCGCACGGTACTGGATACGGGTGGAGTCCGACTCCTCGAGGCGTATCTCGACATAGTCAGCACCGTGCCCACGAATGGCGTCTTGCATCTGGTCGCGGAGGGTCAAAGTCTCTGCTCCGAGCCGTAATCGACTTAAATAACGAGAGGCCCCCAACTACCGGGACCCCTCGCGCCATGATAGCAGTGGGCGGCCCGATCACCCGCCTCCTCTTAACTTAGGAGGGGGTTTGGGGGTGGTAATTACGGGTATCACGGCCACATCACGACCCACCTTCATCATCGCTGTCATCCTCAACTTGATTGAGGATCCGCTGCTACCCACATCCGACAAGACTTCCCCCGACGGGCAAGCGCAAATGGCCTCGCTCACCTGCCCCGGCCACCGCCTGTAAGCTCCGATCCTGAATCAAGTTCAGGATGACACGAACCAAGTTCAGATGGAGGGGACTGCCCCCTGATTCAGGAGGGCGGGCCCGGGGGTGGTTACGTTCCGCAACGACCCCGATACCAGCCTCTCCACGTACTCCCGCTAAACCGGCTTCCCGTCCACGATCACCTGCACCTCGTCTCGCTCCTCGTAAAAGCACAGGTGATCGGCGATCTTGAACGCTTCCGGCAGCGGCGCTGACACCTGCCAGACGTAGTCCTTGAACGTCTCATCCCCGGCCGTGACGCTCCAGTAGCGCGCCGGCCCCTTGTAGGGGCACATCGTGCTGGTATCCGTTGGTTCAAGCGCAGACATATCGACGTCGATGGACGGAACGTAATACCGCGTTCGTTGGCCGGTCTCAAACAACAGGACCGGCCGCGTGGTGTCGGCGACCTTCACCCCGTTCACAAGGACCTCCACGTGGCGGGAGCTGCCCAGGCAGTCGATACGGGTGTACGGGTCGCGGGCGTGCTGGAAGATCTGTTCTTCCTCTTCATACCAGGCGTCGACACGGTTCCAGTAAAACGCAACGTAGTCAGCGATATCCGGGCAACCCTCGACCGGCTCCGGGTAGTTCCAGACGGCGTTCTCGGACACCCTGTCTCCGACCTTTATGGACCAGTACCTGGCCTCTCCCTTCCACGGTCAGGTGCTGCCGTGATCCGTCGGAACCAGCAGGTCCATCCGGACGTCGCTCACCGGGAAGTAGTAGACCGGCCGATGACCGGTCTCGAACATCAACCGTGCGTCCGTGCTGTCGGCGATAACCTCTCCGGCGAACATGACGCGCAGGCGTCTCGCCGTAGGTTCAACGGCGACGCGATTGTGCTGATCGATGTCCGGGCCTTTGATTGGCGGCATGTTGTTCCTCTGAAATCCCGTGTATCTCCCGGCGGCGAGCTTGCGCCGGTTCTCCACTGCTCTCGATCAGGCGTCACCCTGGCCCGATGCCCCGGCATGAGGCAACTCTTCCGCCGGGATCACGCCCAGCTTCCCGGCCCGGTAGTCGGTGAACGCCTGCTGCAACTCTTCCTGCGTGTTCATGACAAACGGCCCGTACCACGCGACCGGCTCTCGGATCGGCTGGCCGCCGAGGATGAGTACGTCCAGGTTCGGCGTCTTGCTGTCCTGGTGCGCGTCGGCCTCAAAATTGATCCAGCCGCCTGATCCGAACGACACGGTCTGTCCCATCCTCACCGGGTCATGGTCCGGCCCGGCCGAACCAACGCCGGCCAGCACATAGCCGAGTGCGTTGTAGTCCGGTTCCCACGGCAACTCAAGGCGCGCGCCGGGGCTTATCGTGGCGTGGACCATCGTTATCGGCGTGTGAGTGACGCCCGGGCCGTTGTGGTCGCCTATCGACCCGGCGATGACGCGGACGAGCGCGCCGCCATCGTGCGACGACAGGAGCGCCAGGCTGCTGCTGCGAATGTCCTGGTAACGGGGCGGGGACCACTTCTTTGAGCGCGGGAGGTTCACCCACAGCTGGATGCCGTGCATCAACCCACCCTTGAGGACGATCTCCTCCGTCGGCGCTTCGATGTGAAGGATGCCTGCGCCCGCCGTCATCCACTGCGTGTCGCCGTCCGTGATCAGCCCGCCGCCGCCGTTCGAGTCCTTGTGCTTGAACACGCCGTCGATCATGTAGGTGACGGTTTCAAAGCCACGGTGGGGATGCCAGGGCGTGCCTTTGGCCTCTCCGGCCATGTACTCCACCTCGCCCATCTGGTCCATCATGATGAACGGGTCGGTCCGTTCCTGGGGGATCCCGGCGAACGCCCGGCGAACGGGAAATCCCTCGCCCTCGAACCCGGACGGCGCGCTGGTGATGGTGACGATCGGGCGTTCAATCGACCCTTCGGCAGGGCGCTCGACGCGTTCCAGGGCCAGGACGTTTTCGACGGTTACTGCGGGCATGGGCTTCTCTCTTATTCAAGCGGGGTGGGCGATGGGGCGGGACGTCGCGAATTTCTTCCTCAACTTAGATGTGTTTACACGAGAAAGGGTGACCGGAACGCAATGATCGCGCAACGGGATGAAGTTGGTGGCGATGCGGCGTTTGAACGCTATCGGTGACCGGCGGGACGGCGAACGCAGCGCTTCTTGAATTGACATGCCGTATGTATCATCGGCGCGCCATCACGATCTGGCATCGATGCGATTGGAGGGTATCAAAATGGACCGCCGGAAAGCCAAAGCGTTCGGCGAGAGGATGGAGGCGACCCTCAACGCTGGCGCGCTGGCGCTGATGACCTCCATCGGCCACCGAACGGGGCTGTTTGATTCCATGGCCGGGATGAAGCCTTCGACCAGTCACGAGATCGCCGATACATCCGGGCTGGACGAGCGTTACGTTCGCGAGTGGCTCGGCGCGATGGTGGCCGGGGACGTGGTGGAGTACAAGCCTGATGGGCGCACGTACAGGCTGCCGGATGAGCATGCGGCATCGCTGACGCGTGACGCGGCGCCGGGCAATGCCGCCGTATATCTGCAGTACATCCCGCTGCTGGGCAGTGTGGAAGATCAGATCGTCGAGTGCTTTAAATCTGGCGGTGGCGTTCCGTACGCCGCATTTCCGCGCTTCCAGGATGTGATGGCCGAGGACAGCGGCCAGACGGTGATCCCGGCGCTACTGGATCACATACTTGAGCTTGTGCCCGGCCTGACGGACTCGTTGAAACAGGGAATCGACGTCCTGGATGTCGGCTGCGGTAGCGGCCGGGCGCTCAACATCATGGCCATGGAATACCCGGCAAGCCGTTTCACCGGGTTCGATCTATCGGATGAAGCGACATCAGCGGGCAGGCGCCAGGCGAAGGCGAACGGCGTCACAAACCTGGTGTTTGAGGCCCGGGACGTGACGAAACTTGGCACGCCGAAACAGTACGGCCTGATAACGGCATTTGACGCTATCCACGATCAGGCTGAACCGGCATCGGTTCTTGCCGGGATTGCCGACGCTCTCAGGGACGATGGCGTCTTCTTGATGCAGGACATCGCCGCATCGTCAGAGTTGCACGAAAACCTTGATAACCCCGCCGGCACGTTTCTGTACGCCATCTCGGTCATGCACTGTATGACCGTGTCGCTGGCGTCCGGTGGCGCTGGACTGGGCACGATGTGGGGAGAGGAAATGGCCCGGTCTATGCTGGCAGACGCCGGGATGTCGCGGGTGGAGGTCAGCCTGTTAAGGCATGACTCACACAACGCGTACTACATCGCCAGGAAGTGACGCCAAAGATGACGCGGCGGTGGACGCCTCCGCGAACTCTCGCTCACGCCTTCCATCAGCGGGCGCCGGGGAGCGCCTGTCTAAATGTTGCCGTCGCGCTCGGCGCGGGCCAGGGACGTTCGACCACGGCTCGTGATCTCGAAGTTGTCCTGCCCGGCTAGCTTTATATCACCGGAAGATTGAAGCTCGCCAAGCATCGCGGTCGCGGCGGTCATCCTCTGCCGTGTCAGCGCCGCTATCTGAGCGGTAGGCGGGGCCGGTCGTCCGCTCTCGTCGAACGAACGCAGTACGTTCAGTATCTCGAACCTGGAATCTGCCATGCAGACCTCCACATCCTCTGCAACCGGGAAATATATCTACCTTTCAATCAGCTTATGGTGCGGACTTGAGCAGTTGTTGTTGATATTGACAATTATCACTGCGTGAATTCACCCGGGTGAGGTAACTTCTCCCACGGATGCCACGGAGAACGGCGACGGGAACTCCCAGAACTTTAAGGAACTATCAAATGGTGAAACCGGCCACACCGGACACTCGATACGAACCCGTGGTCGGATGGCCCGCGGTGCCGCACGGTCTCTTTTTGCATGAGGCGACATCGGTCGGCGTGGACTCGCAGGACCGGGTTTACATCTTCAACCGCGGCCAGTGGCCGATGATCGTGTTTGACCGGGACGGTAATTTCCTGGACGCATGGGGCGCCGGCGAGTTCAACATACCGCACGGAATCTCGTTCGACGCCGACGACAACATGTACCTGGCGGACGACGCCAACTTCGTGCAAAAACGGCGCCCGGACGGCGAACTTCTCATGACGCTGGGAGAGCGTGGCGTCGAGAAGCCCCGTCAAACGGGAGAGCCGTTTAACAGCCCGACCCATATCGCGGTCCACCCGGGGAATGGCGACTGGTTCGTTTCCGACGGGTACCGCAACTCGTCTATTCACCGTTTCGATGAGGCCGGGAAGCACGTCATGTCCTGGGGTGAGTCGGGTAGCGGTCCCGGCCAGTTCGCCCTGCCGCACAACATTTGCATGGTGGGGGACGACCGCGTTCTTGTGGCTGATCGCGAGAACTACCGGCTACAGATGTTCACCGTGGATGGCGAGTTCCTGCTGGAGAAACGGGTCCACAAGCCGCAGGCGCTCTTCGCCGGGACGGGCGATGACACCAACATCTATCTTGCCGAGGGCCGGCCGCCGTTTGTGATGGAGGGCGTGGCGCGCCTCGGGAAGCGGGTCGTGGTCATGGATCGGGATCTGAACGAGCTGACGAGTATCGGCAACGAGATGTCCGGCCAGGCCCCGGATCAGTTCATCTCCCCGCACTCGATGGCGGTCGATTCCGAGGGCTCGATCTACGTTGCGGAGGTGTCGTACAACGGCCTGGGCTCACGACTGGAGCCGCCGCGCGAGGTGATCAGCCTGCGAAAATGGCGGCGAGCGGGTACCGGTGGCGCGGCCGGACAGGGGCTGTCAGGACGGGCGCTTGAGCAGTACATAAAAGGGCTGCGCAACGACGGCCCGGGCGGAGGCCCGCCGTCAAACAGCCCGTACGGTTAATCAGGGTGTGTGATTGATAGGGAGTGCGCGGGCCCGCGGGGCGGCCGCCGGATCACTTCGCCGGGACCACCTCGACGGCGAGCTCGAAGATGCCGGGCTCATTCGTGTTCGAGTCGGTCAGGAAGAACGCCGCCATGTCCGGCTGGCCGTCGGAATCGGCGGCCCGGTCGAAACGCAACCTGAACTGGGTGTAACGGTGGGCGTCGTCGATCGATCGCTGGACCGCGCCGGCCAGGTCGCACTCGAACGGCCCCGCGGGCGACGTGGCGAAAACACATGATGCGCCGTTGGGGATCGGCTTCTCGTTCCACAGGTCCGGGGTGAATCGACTCCATACCATTTCAGCCGCGTTCAGCGCCCCGAGGTCCCGGAACGGCGTGCCGCGCGCTTCAAATCGATCAGATTTGAGGAGCGCCGAAACGACACGGCCCGCCGGAATTTCCGACACGTCAAACGTGATGAAAAGCTGGACACCCTGGCCATCAGGGAACGCGGCATTGAGGTTGTCTCCGGCGAAAAGCCCGGTGCCCGAACCGCGAAAGCCGCGAGGCGTGTGACCCTCCATCGCGTTTGTGCCGAGGTTCGGGATCAGGACGGTGCGGGCGACATCAGATCGCGTGGCGGGAGTGTCGATCGGCGGGGTAAGGGAGGTATCCGTAGCCTCCGGCACGCCACCCGCGATGTCGCCGCCCGAAGAACAGGCGACGGCAAGCGCAACGCAGCACGCCAGCCAGGCGGCGGCGGGACGTAACGGAAAATTGTTCATCCCCGTCTGAGATTCGATCTCTGCGATAAAGGCGCGACCGAACGCGGATTCCGCATGTCTTCAGTCGCCGGGGAAGTCCATCCACGGCCGTGCGCCCAGTGACTTCAGGTCCAGGGCGAGACCTGCGGTCATCGAGATCACGTGATCTGCGCGGTGTGCGAACGCGGCGTTGACGCGGCCGAGGGCGTCGCGAAAAGCGCGGCCCGACTCGCTGGGCGGCACGACGCCCAGTCCGACCTCGTTTGTCACGACAATCCAGCTCGAATCTCCCGATTCATAGGTCTCCAGCAGGGTCGCCGTTTCCGCGTCGTAGTCGGGCGCGTCTGAAATTGCCGGATTGCCAGCCAGCATCAGGTTTGAAACCCACAGAGTCAGGCAGTCGATCACGATCACGTCGTACCGTTCGCCGCCATCGCCACGAGCCGAGAGGATGGCCCCGGCGGGGTTGAGCGGCTCTTCCAGCGTGTCCCAGTCGTCAGGCCGGGCTGCCCGGTGCGCGGCGATACGCTCGGCCATCTCGGCGTCGCCCGGTTGCGCCGTTGCGACGAACAGCACGCGGTGGCGCCGGGAAGCTAACCGCTCGGCCAGGGAGCTCTTTCCAGAACGCGCCCCGCCGATGATGAGCGTGAGGGTTTTTTCAGTGGGTGGCGGCATGTGGAGCTGATCCCGGGTTGGCAGGCGCCGTGCTACGGAGAGGGTTCCCCCTCACCCTAAACCTCTCCCGCCGGGAGAGGGGACTTGTACGGTCCCTTGAACGGCAGGCCCACTTCCCGGTATATGAGTTCCATGTCCAGGTGCGCCGTCACGAAATCGGCCAACCGGTCGAACTCGGCATCCAGGCTTCCGGCGAACCGATCGCTGTCCAGCTCCACACCGCGCCGTGTCGCCAGGAACCGCAACATCGCCCGTCGAAGTTCGTCGTTGTGGAACAGCCCGTGCATGTAGGTCCCGAGCGTGAGACCGTCTTCATCGAGCGCTCCATCGAAACCGCGCACCGGTTTGCGAGACCTCTCGTTGATTTCGATCGCATGGTCGCCCGCCGCCACGCTGGTTTGCCCCATGTGAATCTCGTACCCGCGCACCGGCAGCCCCGCCGCGCCCGAGAGCAACCCTCGATCCGCAGCCACGACCCCGCGGACCTGTACGGTTGACTTGTCAGCGCTGAACTCGGTGACGACCGAAAGCAGCCCCAGACCCCGCGCCTCGACCTGTCCGGGATCATGGGACTCAAGCCCCGCCGGGTCGTTGATCTGCTGACCGAGCATCTGGAAACCACCGCAAATCCCGACGACGGGCTTCCCGGCCTTCCTCAAACGGACGATAGCGTCCGCCAGCCCCGTCTCCCGCAGCCAGGCCAGGTCTGAGGCTGTCGTCTTTGTGCCGGGTATGACGATCAGGTCCGCGGCGTCCAGTCCGGCCGGCCCTGTGACGAAGCGGAGCGAGACGACCGGCTCTCGCCGGAGCGGGTCGAAGTCGTCGAAGTTGGCGATGTGTGGAAGCCGGATGACGGCGATATCCAGCAGCGCGCCCCCGGCGTCATAACCGGCCGGATTGTCCAGGTAAAGGGCGTCTTCTTCCGGGATATGGATGTCCGTGAAGTAGGGCAGCACCCCGGCCGTGGGCACGCCGGTCCGCTCCTCCAGCATCACAAGACCGGGGTCCAGGATCGACTGGTCACCCCGGAACTTGTTGATTACGAATGCGCGAACAAGCTCCGCCTCCGGCGGTTCCAGCAGCGCCATCGTCCCGACCAGCGAGGCGAACACGCCGCCCCGGTCGATGTCTGCGACCAGCAGCACCGGCGATCCCGCGTAGCGCGCCACCGCCATGTTTACGATCTCCCGGTCCCGGAGATTGATCTCCGCGGGACTGCCGGCGCCTTCGATCACCACAACGTCGTACTCGGCGCGCAGCCGGTCCAGTGCGCCGGTCACGATGGGCCAGAGTTTGCCGGTGCGGCCGAAGTACCCGACGGCATCGGAAGTTCCGTCGGGCCGCCCGAGCACGATGACCTGTGACGAGCGCTCGGTCTCAGGCTTTAGCAGAACCGGGTTCATGTCGACCGTCGGCTCGACCCCCGCCGCCTCTGCCTGCACCGCGGTGGAACGGCCGATCTCGCCGCCGTCCGGGGTGGCGAAGGAGTTGAGCGCCATGTTCTGGGCCTTGAACGGTGCGGTTTTGAACCCGGCGCGGGCGAAGACGCGGCAGAGCGCAGCGGTGAGCATGGACTTGCCGACATGCGAGCCGGTGCCCTGCACCATCACCGTTTTCGCCAGTCCCGGCATGTCGTTATCCCGGAATCCCTAACCGGCCGTCAAGCAGTCCCGGCCAGGTGTTGTAAAGCGCCACCGCAGCGATCAGCGCCGCCGTCTCGGTGATCTCGACGACCGCACCGTATCCATCGCCGGTGAGCCCGCCGAGCAGTTTCGCCATCCACACGCCAAGCAGCGACGCAACGATCGTAACTCCGCCGAGAAGGAGTACGCCCAGGGGGCCGGCGATCAGCAACGATGCCGCAATTGCCATGACGGCGGCGACCAGCGGTTGCCAGACGCCGCGGTTTTCGAGCAACGACGAGCCGACGCCAGACTTGCGGCCGTACGGGAATATCTGCATCACGAAGGCAGCCGACCACCTGCCGAGCAGCGGAAATAGCACGATCATCGGCAGCCGTACCGGGCCTGCGAGAGTGATGAGGGCGGTCCACTTCAACAACAGCACGCTCATCCCGCCTATCGCTCCGAACACGCCGACACGCGGGTCTTTCAGGATCTCCAGGCGACGTTCCCGGGTGTACCCGCCGAGCAAGGCGTCGCAAGAGTCCATCAGCCCGTCAATGTGGAGCATCCGCGTCATCGCAAGCAGCCCGACCACGATCAGCGCGCTCGATAACTCCGTGCCAAGCGCTCCACCGGCGAATCGGTCGAAACCGGCCAGCAGCCCCCCGAGCGTCAGTCCCACAAGCGGGAAAAAGGCGCGGGCCGAGCCCAGGCCAGCGCCGGTCCGGGGCGCCACCGGGAGCACCGTCAGGAACCCGAACGAGGCGCGGATGGCTTTCACGCGGTCGCCGATCGCTCAGTCTTAGCGTCCGACTCGGCATCGGAGACGCTCGCTTCCTCAAAGGTCGCCATCTCGGACAGGCAGGCCGCCGCGGCATCGATTACCGGCATCGCAAGCACTGCGCCGGTGCCCTCTCCCAACCGCATGTTCAGATCAAGCACCGGTTCCAGGCCCAGGTGGTCGAGCACGATGGTATGGCCCGTTTCCGCTGAACGATGCCCGGCAAACAGGTAGTCGCCAAGCGCCGGGCACAGTTCCGTGGCGATCAGCGCCGCCGCGCCGGAGATGAAGCCGTCGATAACGACTGCGCTGCCGCGCGACGCCGCGCCAAGCATCACCCCGGCCAGCACGCCGATCTCGAAGCCACCGACCTTCGCCAGCACATCGATCGCGTCGTCGGTGTCCGGGTCGTTGACGGCAAGCGTCCGGGCCACGACCTCGATCTTGTGGCGCAACTGATCGGCGTTGCGCCCTGTGCCCCGGCCCGTCGTGACCTCCGGCGGCATTCCCGTGAGGGCAGACGTGATCGCACTCGACGGCGTCGTGTTGCCGATGCCCATGTCGCCCGTGGCGACAAGACTCGATCCCCGGCCGGCCGATTTCTGGCCGATGCGCGCGCCCTCGTTAAGGCAGCGCTCGGCCTGCTCGCGGCTCATCGCCGGGCCTTCAGAAATATCGGCTGCCCCGGGCCCGATCCGCAGTGAGATCAGGTCCGGGTGCTCGGGCAGCGGAGACTTCACACCGGCGTCCACCACCGTCACGTCCACGGAGAGCAGGCGCGCCATCGCGGTCACCGCCGCCCCTCCTGCCAGGAAATTGAGGACCATCTGTCCCGTCACATCCTGCGGGTAGGCCGTGACGCCCCGGTTCACGACATCGTGGTCCCCGGCGGCGATGACGAGCGACCGGCCCTTCACTCTCGGGCGAGTCGTGCCAAAGACGCCCGCGAGCCTTACCGATATATCTTCGAGCCGCCCCAGGCTGCCGGGCGGCTTGGTCAGGCGCGCCTGCCGGACGCGCGCGTTTTTCATCACCGCAGGGTCGGCGGGTGCGATCTCGTTGATCGTAGTTTGCAGTTGCAAATTCACGTCCACGCTCCGGTTCAGTGGTCGATTCCGGTGATCAGAGGATCGTCCGGATCGCGCTTTTTGACCGCCCGCATGTTGGTCACGAGGTCTGCCATTTCGATCAGTTCCGGGGGAGCCGTTTCGCCGGTTATGACCACATGGAGGAGCGGGCTCTTTCCGGCCAGGGCGTCAGCGATATCCGGGGCCGAGAGCCAGCCTTTGGCGATGGCGTCAAGAAGATGCTCAAGCACCAGGACGCCTTCCCGCATGGCACTCATGTTTTTCAGGGCTTCGTTCCAGAGTTCAGTTGCGCCTGCGGGTCCTTCGCTGTCGATAAGATCCGCAGGGATTCCCAACCGCTCAAGTGCGATGTCATCACCGGACTCACCGGCTGGCGTCGTGACGGCAAACCGCATGAGACGCACCGGCAGCTCGCGCCCGTGCGCTCGGAACAGCACCCCGAGCGCCGCCGTCTCCTTGCCTGCGCCGTCCCCGTGGTAGACGACCAGCATCCCCTTCCGGGACGGCGCCGGTTGTTGCGGCGCCTCGGGCGTCGCTGCCGGGTCGCTGCGTGGAAACTCTTCGGCCATCGTTAAAAGTCCAGTCCCGGCTGCGCCTTGATGCCCTGGTCACGATACGGGTGCTTTATATCGGCCATCTCGGTCACCACATCGGCGATCTTGATCAGCTTCTCGTGGGCGTCCCGTCCGGTTATCACGATGTGAACGTGTGGTGGCCGGGCGACGATTGCCGACACGACCTCGTCCGGGTCCAACCAGCCGTACGTGACCGGATATGTGGCCTCGTCCAGCACGATCAGGTCCGTCTCCCCGGCCGCGATCGCCTCTTTGCAGCGGTTCCACTGGTCGACAGCGATCGCCGTCGTCTCGTCCATGTCCTTTGATAGCCATGTGAACCCGTCGCCGCGCGATTCGATCAGGATTCCGGCCTTCTCCGCCGCCCGGTGCTCGCCGAAACGTGCGCCGGTGTGCTTCAAAAACTGGAACATGCGCACCGTCATACCCTGGCCCCACGCGCGCACCATCAGTCCAAGCGCGGCGGTAGTTTTCCCCTTGCCGTCGCCGGTGTGGATGATCACAAGCCCGTTGGCGTTCCGGGAATCCGAATCGCGAGATTCCCGTGCGTGCGTGGTCATTGTTCCCTCTCCTGCGGCGCGTGGACGATGCCGGGCAGCCCCACGACGAGTGCGCCGATTTCCGACCACGCCGCGACCGGGGCAAGCCGTTCAAAGAGAGCCGTCGCCTGCCCGCCGGTGAAGTCCCGGCTAGCAATGGGCTCCAGTCCAGCGAGGGCGACCCTCGGCGCCGCCGCCAGGGCTTCAAGCGACCGGAGGTTGCCCGTGCCGAACGCAACGTCTGTTAGCACGGCGACGTGGCAATCCCGAACCAGCCGCATGTGTTTCTCGTGCGCCCTGTCATCAATCCCGTTGAACGCCTGTACCGGGACGAACTCGACACCGAGCGACTCGGCCGCCTCTCGATCTGTGTCGCCGCTTCCGAGAGGCCCCGCGGTCACCGTGAACCCGGCCTCGCACAGGCGGTACATCAGGCGAGCGCCCGTGCCGCCGCCGCACACCACGTGGACGCGTGTTCCGGACGTTGCGCCGGAAACGTCCGTCTCCGGCTCCATGATCGACAGGTTGAGTACCCCGCTCGCCGGGTCGGAAGACACAACGGCGCGCACCCCGAACGCCGCTTCGATGTTCTCAGGGGTCAGCACATCTGCCGGAACACCCTCGGCCACGACGACGCCCTTGTTGAGCAACGTAAGGCGGTCACAGAAACGGGCGGCAAGCGGCAGGTCGTGGATGGCCGCCACTGCGGTCATGCCGCCATCGACCAGTCCGCGGACGATGTGGAAGAACTGCGCCTG
>JADFRU010000201.1:0-4068 GCA_022561115.1 Chloroflexota bacterium
CAGGGACATGAACTCAAAGCGGTGTTCGCGGGCCGCCCACACCAGGTAGGCGAGCGCGGGGAACAGGTACCCGACGGTAGAACCCGCGATCGGGTCCACGTTTTCGATGGCCAGGTCAAAGCCGATCAACCCTAGGGCCCACATCAAACCGGCCAGTAAAACCGTCGGCGTGGCCGCCCTGGCAGAACCGGCGAATTTCACGGCCCGGGTCTGGACGTTATGCGCGCCTCCCCGGGTCATATATACGCCGATGATGATCGCCAGAGCGCCGATAAGCGTCACGCGGGTGACCGGGTCGCCGATGATGATCCATCCGGCGAGCAGCGTGAACAGCACAAACAGGCCGCTGGCGACGGTGAACGCTTTCCCCGGGTCCAGGTGGGAGAAGCTGCGGACCAGGAATACGTCGCCAATGATGACGAAGGACCCGGACACGCCAAGCAGCAGTATCGTTCCCGGGCTGAGAGCCGCCAGTTCATCCAGCCGCCCGAGGGCAACCAGGAGGATCAAACCGACCAGCACGGCGACCCACGCGTGCATTGCGACGATAGTTCCGGGGCGGATACGACCGATCATCGGCTTGGCCAGCACGGTGGCGAACGCCCACAGAAACGCGCTGCCAAGGACCAATGACTCGCCCAACAGCGTCGCCTCCGTACGTGAATGCCCTGCTCGGGCCGGGGACGCGTGAGGGCACAGTACGCCCTCACGCGTCATGTCACGCGGTCAACACCCCGGACATGCCCCGACCGGGTCGACACGCCCCCCAGCGTCATCGACCCTGGCCCCCCCAGGAAAAGTTATATGCAACTAAATATGCGATAAAACGAACCCGGATCGCCAAGGGAAAAAAGCGACGCGATGTAAGCCGTTTTGAGAAGACCCTCAGCTTTGTCCCCCGAACAACAGAGCGGGCGCCCAACGGTAACGTGTAAGCGTGCGCCTCGCCCGTTACAGCGGATTCGCGCAGGGGGCCTGTTGATAGCTCGGGCCGGACAGGGCGAGACGCGCTGCTGGGCTACCCCACCGCCATCGGCCGGGCGTCCTCAGCAGGCGCTCCCCTGTCAGGAGTACTCGGCGTGATCGGTTGTGTGTGCGTTTATGTAGTCCCAGTCCAGCGGGACACCCAGCCCCGGGCCGTCCGGCACGGATACTTTGCCGTTTTCGTCGATAGCGTTAAGCCGGTCGGCATACCCTCCCATGTAGACGGGCGGCTTCATGCCGTCGTGCTTTGGATGCAGCAGGCCCATCTCGTAGAAATTTGAGTTGCGCATCGCCGCCATCGTCTGCCGCCGGTCCGGTCCGGCGACATGGACCTCCAGGTCCAGCCCGAGCCCTTCCGTCGCGTGCGCCAGCTTCATGAGGCCCGTGATCCCGCCGTCGTAATCGGGATCGCCCCGCACGAAGTCGGTGCCGCCCGCCAGAACGAAATCGACGTGCTGTTCGAGGCCCCGGATGTGTTCCGTCTGCAGGATGGGGGTCTTGATAATCTCCCGCAGTTTCTTGTGTGCGAACGCCGAAACGCCGCTGTCCCGGAACGGGTCTTCGTACCAGTAGTAGCCCCATTCATCGCAGACCTTGCCCACCTTCACAGCGTCCCCGAAGGTCTCATAGGTGCAGACCGGGTCAAGCATCAGGTCCATCTTCCCGGCCATCCGCTTGCCGACGGCTTCCGTGACCGCTATCTGCTTTTCGATGGGCTCGCCCATCCACGGGTGAATCTTGAAGGCCGGATAGCCCATTTCAAAACACTGCTCCGCAAAGTCAGCCATCGCCTCCGGGCTGGACAATCCGTCCTTCTCGTAGTCGGCGATGTAAGTGCTTGCGTAGCACGGGAACTCGGTCCGGTAGGTGCCGAGCAGCTGATGTACCGGCGTGTCCAGCAATTTTCCGGCGAGGTCCCAGAGGGCGATATCGATCTGTGACCGGCCCATGCCGGCCTGCTGGCGCATGGCCTGCTTGGCGTCGTTGAAGAACAGTTCCCGGTCAAGAGCGTTGCGGCCGATCAGCATCCGGGCGAGCTGCGGTATGGCGGCGTACTCCACCGCGTTCCCGCCGAAATACTCACCGGTCACGCCCGCGTCTGTGTGGATGCGAAGCACATGTCCCCTTCGGCGAATCTTCGAGCCCTTCTGGTAGATCGGGATTCCGATGATGGGCTCCGTGCTGATATCCACGAGCTCCCACTCGAACTCGTTGACCTCGACCTTTGTCACGATCGGTGTTCTAGCCATCTGTGTTCGCCTCCAGCTCTCGTGTTGATTCGTGGGTCTGGTCGGAATCGGCGCCATCGTCCCGGCAGGGATTGGGGAGCGGGCGGCGCTAGGGTACCCTTTATCGGCTTATCGGCCGCCAGACCGACCCCAGCAAAATCCGGGCCGCACTGTCGACCCGGGAGAGACCGCCCAGAGCGCCGGCCGGGGCGATCTGTTCGCATGGCTGAAAGTTTCCTGATCAAACCTTTATCACGCCTTGACTAAACCCGGGGAGCGACGATACGAGTCCTGAGCCTGAGCATCACGATGTCGTCGTCATCGGTGGCGGCGTGGCTGGACTCGGCGCCGCATCTCTGCTGGCAGGCTGGCGTCCCCGTCTCGAAGGCCCGGTCCCCGGTTCGTTGCAGCACCCGCCGCTGGGGGGCTTCGTGGAGGCGGCCCGGGATGACCTGATGGCGATGGACATGTCCGGCGTGGCGGAGATCCCCGTCAGCCCGTACGACGTGTTCCGGCTGCTCCATCACCCTCAACGTGACTACGAGGGGTTGGACGCGTACCCGATGCGCTGGGAGCGCCGCGCCGGGCTCGACTGGGCGCTGTTTTCGGATGAACGTCCGGGTGGGCTGTGGAACGATGTCCCGCGCAACCAGTTGACGTTGTCACCGGCGCACTGGATGGAGCTTTCGGCATACCCGATAGCCCGGTTCTTTGCCGACGCGGGCATGGATCGCGACCCGAACGAACTGATCATCAAACAGGACCTCGTGGCCTACTACCACGCTGTTCCGGGCAAGCTCGGACTCGTTTCACGGTTGAACATGGGATGGACCGTTACGTCACTGTCTCCGTGCAGCTCTGAAGACGGCGCACGCTTCAAGCTGTCCGCCATGCAATCATCCGGCGGCCAGCGGCGAGACTTCACGGCTGATTATGTGATCTATGCCGTCGGCCCCCGGACCGTAAAGCGCCGGATGGGTGTTCCGGGCGAATGCGAACAGCCCTACGTCTCACACCACTACGACCACTGGGACGACTATCCGGGCAAACGCGTCCTGGTGGTCGGCGGTGGCCGGTCCGCTGACTGGGCCGCCACGGAGTTGCACGACTCCGGCCGCGATGTGACCTACATAATGCGCCAGCCTGAAGAGCGGCATCTTCGGCTGATAGACAACAGCCAGCACCTGCCGTACTACCTGCGAATCAAAGCGATCCTTCAACAAGAATCTCGTTCGATAGATACGCGATACGAGACGCATGTGACGGCGTTTGGCGATGACGGACGTGTCTCGATGCGGACCGAGCAGGGAGAAGAGACTATCGACGTGGACCACGTGATCGTCGAGATCGGCGCCCAGCCTGACTACGGGCTACTTGAGCCGTGGGGCGACCTGAGCCTTTTTGAGGGCCGGGACGATTACCGGATGCAGGTCCCGCAGATGAAGGTCCATCCGAACAGTTACGAGTCGATCGACATCCCGGGCATATACCCGGCCGGTTATCTCGCCGAAAACCTGGGCATCTCCGTGCTTGGCATGCACGCCACCTGCTTTCCGATTGTGGCGGATATCGAGCGGAAGATCGCAGCTCGCAGCGCTACCGGCGACGGTTAACTCAGCCGACCTTCGATCTTCGACCTGGCGACCTGGCGACCTGGCGCTCTGGCAATCCGGGCGGCCGCGGTGTGGCCCGCAGCGGATCATCAGACTTTGGTAGGCCGCACAGGGGCGCGGGGCCAAGGAGCCTGTCTCAGAAGACTTCATCCAACGCTGGTGCACGAAGGGACTTCTCCCTCTCCTTAATCCTCTCCCGCTGGGAGAGGGGGATTTGGAGACGCCCTCCAGGCTCCGCCCCT
>JADFRU010000202.1:0-4064 GCA_022561115.1 Chloroflexota bacterium
ATCCTATGCCGGGCTTCGGCGGCTTGCGTTATCGGCCGGGCAACGGAATTCGTTGTCCAACCTGATCAAACGTGGGCCAAGTATACAGGAGCCTGAAACAGTTCCTGATCTGGCACACGTTCCCGCTGTTCCCGCTAACCGTACGCCCCCGTGCGCTACGCCCGTGTATGTGTACGGGGGTGTCCTCGTGATACGATTTGTCACTGCGTTCGCAGGCGCGCCTTCTTATTTCTGGCGCGCCTCCCCAGCTCTTTCAGCAACCCCTTTGTTACCGGGGCGCGCCCCGGTAACGACAAAAGTAATCGAGATATGGCAAACGAAACCGTCTCCCTCTCCGTCAAAACGCGTGAAGTAACCGGCAAAAAGGTGCGCGCGCTGCGCCGCTCCGGGATCACTCCAATTCACCTTTACGGCGGCGGCAGCCCATCACTCACGCTGCAGGCCGAGACCCAGGAACTGCGAACAGCGGTCAATACCGCAGGGCGAGGCAAGCCGATCTCTGTCCAGGTGGACGATGGCGAAACGGCGTTGACGTTCGTTCGCGAGATCGCCAGGCACCCGGTAACCGGTGAGCTTCAGCACGTTGATTTCATACGCGTGGACGCCAACGAGACGGTGTCGGCCGAGGTCCCGATCACGATCGTCGGGGAGGCGCCGGCGACCCGCGGCGGGGGCGGACAGTTCCTTCGCGGCGTTCGGACGGTAATGCTTAGCGTCCTTCCCCTGGAAGTGCCTGACGAGATCGAGGTCTCGATCGAAGGCATGGAGAATATCGGGGACAACATCCGGGTCCGGGACCTCGTTTTGCCGGAAGGCGTGGAAGCATTGAGTTCCCCGGACCAGGTGATCGCCCGTATCGCTATGACACGCACCGCCGCCGTGGAAGTTGGCGAGGGCATGGACGTTGAAGAAGGCGAAGAGGGTGAGCCGGGCGAAGCGGGCGACGGGGCGGACGAAGCCGCAGGGTAACCGCTCACACGGATTCCCGGCCTGCCGATCTGCCGGTCACCCCATCGTGTCGTACTCGAACGCGACCGGGTGACGGCGCTGCCCTCGGCCCGGTTGGACCCGGGTCGTACCGGGCCTCGCTTTCTATCCTGCGACGTTATCCGGGCGGGCCTGTGCGGCCGTTTTTCAACGAGGCGGATTCATTCCGCGCCTCCGGACCGCATTCCGGAATCTCAATGGCGTGACTGATATACATTCCGTTGTGCTGACGCCCCATGAAGTTACTGTCGACGCCCCGCGCGAGATGGTGTTCGAGATGCTGACCGCTTTTGGAAGCGGACAGTTACCGGGCGCAAAAGAAAAGACGCGCGTGCTGGAAAAGGATGGGGACCGGCTAGTCGTCGAGTTCACCACTGACGCCATCTACAAGACCTACGTCACGTTGGAAGAGGTGACGCTTCACCGCCCGGACAGGATCACCTTCAAACACCTCGATGGCCCGTTCGAGTCGTGTGACGAGATATTCACCTTTGAAGAGCTCCCCGATGGTCAGACCCTGTGGCGGCACACCGGGTCGTTCACGCTGGGCTGGCCTGTCGTCGGCAAGGTCGTGGGACGGAATATCACGAAACGCTGGTTCGAGCGCGTCATGCGCAAACACATGCGTGAGATGAAAGAGGCGATAGAAGCACGCGCCGCACGCAGCCATGTCTACAAGCGGAGACGCCCGGCCTCCGACGCGGTTGAGGTTGAGGGGGAGGGGAGCCATGAAGCAGCCGGGAACGGCCGGGAGTGATTTTTGCGGTCATCTTCCCGAACCCAACCGGGCGAGGGTGTTTGTTCGTATAACGGGGAGAGACCGGTTGGCGGCCCGGGGCGGGGTACGGTACAAGGTCGCTCGCATGCGATCGTGGAGAAGCCCCCCTTTCCGAGCGACGCCCGGCGCGCAGAATGCGTCCATGAGCGACACACGCCCATGGCCGCCGGCCGGTCCCCCGGCCTGGGCCCCTGCCGGGACGCGGTGGGACGCCCGTGAGCGGGTCCGGGGTCACCGGGTGGTGCGCCCGGAGGGTCAATCTTCACAGTTCCCGGATACTGACGACTTACCTTGGATTGACGGGGATTGACGGGGATTGGGACTGACGGAGATTGACGGAATCGACGCCACAGGAAAGATGACGCCACGAGGACTTTCACAATTGCCACCGGGGGATGCGGTTCTATCATGAAACCTGTCCCTCGCACTTCGGCAGGCTCATTGACCCGGCCACGCAAGGTTCCGGGCAGACACAATCCGGCGCAGGACTATATACGGATGACACAGGAACGGAGCCCGCGGGATGCCGCTGGAAGCAATTAAACGGATACCGCTGTTCACCGGCCTGATTAAGCGCAATGCGCTGATCGGCTCGATCATGGCGCTTGTACTCGTAGCGGCCGTGGCGTGCAGCCAACCCGTCGGTGATAACTCGGGGATTGAGGTCGCATCCACGGCGTCAACCGTGTCGGCAACCCAGGGCTCACAGAGCGCCGGGGAGGCTGAGCCGGACACCGGGCAGCCTGTCGTCATCTCCAATAGCGAGCTTTCGGACGATGTCATCGGCGACGCACCGGCGAGCATCGACCAGCCAGCAACGGCGCCCTTGACCGCAGACGAGATCGTCGCAGCGTTTGAGAGCGTGGTCAGCCGGGTATTCAGCAATTCCCTGCCCTCGGTTGTAGAGATCACGGTCCGTACGGCCGTAGGCGGCGCGAGCGGAAGCGGTTTCGTCTGGGACGACGAAAACCGCATTGTCACCAACCAGCACGTGATCGCCGACGCCCAGCGGATAGAAGTTACGTTCGCGGACGGCCGTTCTTACGCTGCGACGGTGCTCGGCGAGGACCCGGACGCAGACGTGGCGATCCTGCAAGTCGATACCGATGACCGGCTCATTCCGATCAAGTTGGGTGATAGCGATACCGTCGTGACGGGCCAGATCGCCATCGCCATCGGCAACCCGTTTGGCGAGGAGTTCACGCTGACCCAGGGCATCGTGAGCGCTGTGGGCCGCAGCATCCGAAGCGGCAACCAGGGATTCACAACACCGGACGTCATCCAGACGGACGCTGCGATCAACCCCGGCAACTCGGGCGGGCCGCTGCTCAACCGGCAAGGCGAGGTGATCGGCATCAACGCCCAGATCCGCAGCGACAGCCGTCAGAACTCCGGCGTCGGTTTCGCCGTGCCGATCAACATCGCCAGGCTGGTGATACCGGATTTGATCGAGAACGGGGAGTTTGTCTACGCCTGGCTCGGCATCTCCGGACATGATATGAGCAGGCTCCTGGCGCTGGCGCTCGATCTGCCGGACGGGACGCAGGGCGCCTACATCACCCAGGTGATTGCCGGCGGACCGGCGATGAACGCTGGACTCAACGAGACGACGCGGACCATCAGGGTAGAAAACCAGCCGGTGGATATCGGCGGAGACACCGTGATCGCCATTGACGGCGTGCCGATACGCAGCATGGCGGACCTGATCTCTTACCTGACCAACCACACGCGTCCCGGAGACGTGGTTTTGCTCGATATCCTGGAAAACGGCGGTGACCGGGAACAGAAACAGGTCGAGCTTGGCACTCGTCCCTGAAAACGACATTGTGACAAGAATCGCAATCTGGCCGGTTGTGATCTACAATTCAGACGTGATGTGTGTGAACACTGCCAAGAACTACACCTGCGCGTGTTGTGGAACCCCAGAGGGGGAGCCTGACTGACGCACGCGCTTTTAGTTCATGGCGCCGTAATCGCTGACTCAATCCCCTCGAAGACCACTTCCGGTCACGAGGGGATTTTTTTGTGCCAGAGAACATCCCGAAGACCTCGCGGAGAAGGCATTTGACGATCGAGATTGACCCGGGCGGAGGACGCCGATGACGAAACAGCTCCAGAAACCGGACGCCGAAAAGCTGGCGGAGATCAACGACAGGCTGGAAAGCGCAACACCGCAGGAGGTTCTCCTGTGGGCGCATGAAGAGCTTGGAGACGATGTTGCACTGATGTCCAGCTTCGGGCTTGAGGACATGTCCCTGCATCCCATGTTCTGGAGGATCACGCCGGACGCCAGGGTTAT